>CBKYSX010000280.1:0-5805 GCA_966690745.1 uncultured Ardenticatenales bacterium | reverse complement strand
GGGCATTCACCGTTGTCCCCATGAACAACGCCACCGCCCCCTCTGCCGCCGCATTCAGCACACGGGTTCCGTTGCTGGTAGAAAGCACCAACGTCTGCCCCGCCATTTCGGCGCGGCGATGCAACAATTCATTCGGAGAGTTGCCAAAATCAAATCCTTCACACATTTTGCCGTGACGTTCGCCTGCCACGCGATAGCCGGATTGCCCGCAATAACTTTCCGCCACTTCCACCGACAACACCGGAAGTACGGCACTGGCTCCCGCATGAAGGGCAGTCGTAGCGGTAGCACTCGCACGGAGCGCGTCCACCACAATTGTTACTGCCCTTCGTCGCGCCGCCTCGCGCGCCCCTGCCTCAAATTGTAAAATTTCTACTTTGATTTGGAGACCCACAGATTGCCTCTTTCATAATAACGCCAGTGGCGGGCAACATCTTCGGGCGTGGCATAATCAATTCCGATTCGGGGTGATGTTGCCATCTGCTCCTCGGCAACTATCGCGCCATGCTCCACCCATAACCGCTCACTGCGTGTCATATCTTCGCCTTTTAGAACCCGTGTAATTGCCATTGCCCGACAAACCTTGCCCGGTCCGTTGGTCAAATTGCGCCCTTTGGCATTGCCCCGCAATGCCTGCATCTGTTCAATACCCGCAACAGGCTCTACCGCCCGAATCAATACCGCCGCCGGAAATCCTGCTTCCATTGTGACGATATTGAGCATGTCGTACATCCCGTAAATCAGATAGACATAGGCGTGACCCGCCGCTTCAAACATCAGATTGGTGCGTGGAGTGCGCCCGACGTGAGCGTGGCAGGCACTATCCGCCATGCCGTGATACGCCTCGGTTTCGACAATCCGCCCCCGCAATTGGCTTCCATCCTCCAATTGCCGCACCAATATTTGCCCCAACAATGCCCGCGCCACCTCCGGCGTATACCGGGCATAAAATTCTCGTTCTAACTTCATCGTTAGCCGTATTCTCGCTAGTATGGGTAAAACGAAGGTCTGCATCGTTCCGACCCATAAAAAAGAGGCAAGCTTGCAGGGCAAGCGAGCCTCTCCCATGAGACAACTGTTATCAACGTGAGGGGAGGGTAGCGGAGGAGGGAGGTTCTGTCAAAAAAGAGGGGAGAGAGAGTAGAAAGGAGAGGGGAGAGAATCGCGCTTTCCAGATACCTGTATAATTGTAAAACTAACTCGACCAAGTGTGTGGTAGCAGTAGAACCCCTGTTCAGTTAGATGGATGCACATCATCAGTTGTCGTCGGCCCGAAAGGCGATATGGGGAAGTGTACTCGGAATGAAATCCCCCCATCTGTGGATATTTGCAGGTCGTTTACGGGGATGGGCGGGTAACCCAGATGTTCTACTACCCGTAAATCAAGTGAATGAATTTTGGCTTCTATTTCGTCAAGAAAACTAAACATTTGCCCGTTGACGATTTCATCGAATTCATCAAATATTGTTTGTATCTCTGTAGCAAAGGAATTCTTAATAATCTGACCACAATACACATCCCCCTTCATGGACTCAATCTCAATAAGAGCGAGCATTCGCTCCTGAGCGTCAACCAACCAAATTTTCCCATGTTTCGGTATGGATGGTTCTTTGAATTTACCCAGATAATAGGTAACGGTGTCTTGTACCTCTTGGCTTTCATCCGAGGCAAGGCGTTGTAATAGAGGAATTACTTCCTTTCCTTTCTTCTCTGCCAAACAGGCGATTGCATCTCTCCGTAGTAGGTTATTAAAACTGAGTTGCACTGCAACGGATTCAATGGCTTCCCACCCGGCGGGAGTGTCGAGTAGAACTAAACCATCAAGAGCATAGGCTTGAATAATATCCTTGTCATCCGGTGTGTTAGTTTGGTCGCTTCCTGTAAGAAATGCGATTAGAAGGGATTCCGCTTGAACCGCCTTCACTTCACCAAGCGCACGGATGGCACGAGTTGCAATCTGAAAATCCTCATGATGTGCTACTGCTACCAAGTAAGGATAGGCATCCACCGACCCCATTCGTCCCAATCCTTCAGCAACGAAATCCCGCACTGGATAGTGGGGGTCTAATAATAGCCCACCTGCAAAACGCACTGCCCGGGGGGTAGGTTTCTGCACAATTCCAGCAAATATATCTATAAACCATTTTGAGTTATTCCATCGCTCTGATGCAGATTGTGCCAGCCATACACTATATTCATCCCAGAATAATCCCTAGAGCAAATCTTCATTTTCTTTCAGAACTTCTGCAAGCAGGGCTAACATTCGATCATATTGGTTTTCGCTACCTTGAGTGGGCACATTTCGCGCATTGACCTCTTGTTTTGGATAAAATTTGGGATATAGAATAAATTGTATTTCTGCCAGTAGACTGGACTTGGCTATGCTTGTATTCACTTATATTTTTCCTTTCTTCAAACCATGCTTAGGTTATTCCAGTTGCAAAATATACTCCTCCCCCTCTTGCGCCTTTCCTAATGCTCACACATGGTGGCGGAATACCGTACGAGTGCCCTGTTGTCAGTAGCAACAATACCGGAACCCGTGCAACATGATAGCGACCCATGAGCAGGTTGCTCCCTTCGTGGACTCTATGAAAGGCGGGTGGTGATTGTCTTTATTAATTCTCCCTGCCGCTAAATGGTTCAACGGCGACGTACTATTGGCAAATACAACTGTGATAAGGGGGCTTCAGGCGACCCTAACACGGTAAGATTCACCGGAATTTCAATCACCGCTTTGTCGGGGTCATCGCTGGCGATGCAAAGTGCCACAGAATAGGTGCTATCAGGCAACCCTGTACTGTTAAAAACAACGGGTACGGTTACGCTCCCGCCGCGTGGAATGTTTCCTTCCAACACTGTAGGGGTCAGCCATCCAAAATCAAGAACATTTCCACAACCCTTCACACTCTCATAGAGGTTCCAGTTCAGCGGGTCGGTGCCGGTATTGGTCAGGGTCAGAGTACGGGTAGAGGTAATCGGCGCGGGGTTATGGGTTTCGTTGAGGGTAAGCGGGGTTACGTCCAAATCTGGGTTAAACACCGTAACCGTAGCACTATCCGTTGCCACATAGACCCCCGGATTGATTGCCGCATAGCCCACTCCGAAGCTCCCCGTCAGCACGGTTTGCCCCTCGTTGTAGCTAAACATCTGCCCGTTGCCGCCATGTTGATTGATGCCAATCGTGGCGGATGCGCCGTAATCCAATAAGGGGTCGCCCAATTCCGTGTCGGCATAACAGGTGACGATATAGTTGTCTATCCCTTGCCCAGGATACGCCAACAGTGTTGTAAAGGTCGCCCCGTTGCCATCCGGTCCGTCAAAATGGCGGCGGTTAAACCATTCGATGGCAAAATAGGTCATTTGCCCGGTGGTGGCGGAAGGGGGGGCAAGTAACGAATTCACCCCGTCCCGTTGCACATCGTAGGTGTAGGAGCCAACATAGACATTCCCTGTTTGCTCATCCAAATCGTCCCAGAAGGGAGCCACCACCCGTTGGAATTCATTGGTGGGGAAGGGAAAATTGTCATAGGTGGGCAAATCTTCATCCGGTTCTTCCAGTAGGATTAACCCGTTATTGCTCACAAAAATCTTGGTCGTCGGGAGATCATAGAATTGGAAGGTCATGGGCAATGACACATCCGTATAGTCATCATCGCCAAGGTTAAGGGGGGTTCCCGTCGCTGTAATATCAGGGAAAATACCGCAACTGCCGGTATCCATCTGGTATTCCAGCGTGGGTTGTGCTGTCCATGTGGCATTGTTGGTATTGTCATCGTCGGGGGTATGGCTGGCAGTCAGAACATAGGATGCGCCCGGTGCAATCTCAAATGGTGCTTGTTCCAACAACGTGCCGAAAACCGTATCGGTTAAGGTGTGGGTGCTGAACGTGATCGGGCTGTTATTCGTGAGCGTGTAACAGTAGGTGACTTCCGTATTAGGCGGAACGGTAATTTCATCGGTGGTCGCACAGCTGTTCGGGTTCGTGCCAACCGTTAACGCTAAAGAAAGCTGATCCCCGGTCGGTGTGCCAAAGAAAATCCCGGCTACCCCTTCCGCCCCTTCGCCCGGAATGCCGTTGGCGGCAAACAATTCCACCCGTTTGATAGGTACAGACGCATGGAAGCCCAAAAACAGCCCCGCCGGACCTACTGCCGGAATGGTATTGGAAAAAATCTCGCTTTCATCCTCACCGAAGAGCCGCACCCTCATCGGGGCTTCACCGAAGAGCGTCACCAAATCTATCCCGACGACAGTCACGGAGGGGGTCAATAATATCTCAAAGGTGTTCGTGAAGTGATTGCCTGTTACCGCCGCATCCGTGACACCGCCACTGCCCGGCGGGGCATAGACCAGCCCCTCCCCGCCTCCGTTGCCATCATCATTCAGCGGCATATCCCGGAACTCAAGACCGGACATAATATCGCCGGGATTGTAACAATCGTTGTCACTCAGAGCATTCAGCGGGGCGGGAATTGCCGTAATATCGAGGCACACTTCCGTACCCGTATCCCCTAAATCTTCATAAGGAATTGAAGGGTGCGCGGCGATAAAATCAGTGCGGCTGATGTAAATCGTTAATCCTTCCATCGCCAGAGGCAAAGAAGCGATAGAAGCAGGAGCCATCGGTGGACGATTGCTAGGAGTGGGGTTCTGTTGAAAACGCTCGACGACGGTTAACGGGGGCTGTTGGGCATACAGCGGCAATCGGAACCATGCCAGCCCGCCAATACAAAGCAAAAAACAGATGTAAACAATGTGTAATCGTCGCATGGGGGGTAGTGCCTTCCTGTGTGTGATGAAGGTAATGTTGGATCAGAAACCGGAAGCGCACCCGTTGCGGCGTAGTCGCCCGTGCGAGTGCCGATGCCCCACTGTAAAACGAATTGGAATGCTTGTCAATGTCTTTTACGACCTTCCATAAAACGCATACCTGCCCTGCTGTGTATGACCATTATCCAATCAACAACAAAAGGCGCACCCATCGGTGCGCCTTTTGTTATCCTCTGTCCTCTTTACGCCTTCAACCGCTCCATATAATGCTTGCGGAACTTGGCGACTTTCGGCTCAATCACCACGCGGCAATAGCCTGCATCCGGGTTGCGTTGGAAATACTCTTGATGGTAATCCTCCGCCGCATAGAACGTCACCGTCGGGGTTACTTCTGTCACAATCCGATTGCGATACAACCCCGCCGCGTTCACTTCGGCAATAATCTCGTTGGCGGTGCTTTGTTGGGCGGGGGAATGATAAAAAATCGCAGACCGATACTGCGTCCCCACATCCGCCCCCTGCCGGTTCAGCGTCGTCGGGTCGTGAATCGTAAAGAAGACCCGCAAAATGTCCGCAAAAGTGACCACATCCGGGTCAAAGGTTACTTGCACCACTTCGGCATGTCCGGTGGTGCCGTTACAGACTTCCCGGTAGGAAGGGTTGTCCACGTGCCCGCCCATATACCCGGACACCACATCCGTCACGCCGCTTAATTCATCATAGACGGCTTCCAAGCACCAAAAACAGCCGCCGCCCAGAGTTGCAACTTCCGTAGTCATACCCGTTATCCTTTCATCTAGTGATACCAATGGCACACTCGTACCAGTATCAAATCTTACCCCAAAATCCTTACAAAATCATCTCAGAATAGGTAGAGGGTAGAGGTAGAGAGAGAGGAACGAAATCAGGGATACATATTTTGAGGCTCGCGTCACAAGGAGATAAAACGACATTATCCGCTATGCCAACCATTTGAGGACTTTTTTGAACTCAGGTAGTGCCGCGTAGGTGGCGCGTTCCCCTTCGGCAATA
>CBKYSX010000279.1:0-5808 GCA_966690745.1 uncultured Ardenticatenales bacterium | reverse complement strand
GCCGATGCGGGAATTTTGCGGATTATGGAGTTGCTCAATACCCGTAGTCGGTTAAATGAAGGCGGCGATACTCCGTTGCCGGACGGTGCGTTTGCCATTACCTGCGCCAGCCTCTCCTTTCGTTATGAAGATGATGCAACCACAACTAGCGGTGACGAGTGGATTTTGCGCGACCTCACCTTTGCGCTGAACGCCGGGGAAACTGTAGGCTTGCTGGGCAGAACCGGGAGCGGGAAATCTACGTTGGCACGGCTCTTTTTGCGTCTTTACGACCCGCAAGCGGGGGATATTTGTTATAACGGGGTTTCCTTGCGAGCCACACCCCTCGTGGAACTGCGCCAACGGGTAGGATTGGTGACGCAGGATGTGCAATTGTTTCAAGGCACCGTACGGGACAATATCACCTTTTTTGACAGCACCATAGCAGACGGTGAAATTCACGAAACGATAGCCCTTTTAGGATTGGAAAATTGGCTGAACAGCTTGCCACAGGGATTGGACACGGAATTGGGCGGTGATGGCGACAGCCTCTCGGCGGGGGAAGCACAATTACTGGCATTTACCCGCGTTTTCCTTAAAGACCCCGGACTGGTGATTCTGGACGAAGCCTCATCCCGTTTAGACCCCACCACCGAGCGGCGCATTGAACGCGCCATTGACCGCTTGCTAGAGGGACGTACCGGGGTAATTATTGCCCACCGCCTCGCTACGGTCGAGCGGGTGGATAAGATTTTGATTCTGGAAAACGGGTGCATGGTGGAATTTGGGGAGAGGATGGCATTGGCGGCTGAGCCGACCTCTCGTTTTGCCCGTCTGTTGCAGGTAGGGTTGAGCGAGGTGCTGGCATAATGACTATTTTTCTGTTACGGGTGGTAAGAGAGCAACCAGGTTTTCAACGGCAGAAACCCGGTTTCGGGGTGTTGTAGATATGTCCGCGAAAGTTCCAAGCGGGCGCATGGTGCTGGACCTTCTGCGCTACCGCCCCCTGCTCTATATTTTAGATTCCATCTTTTGGATTACGTTTCTGGCTTCGCCCTTCTTGCCCGGACTGGTCATTCGGGAGTTTTTCGACACGTTGACAGGCGATGCGCGATTGGGGTGGAATGCATGGGCGGTGTTGGCATTGTTGGGTGGGTTGGGTGCGGCGCGGTGCGTGAATTTGTTTCTGGCACGGTTTACCAAAACGCAACTGCGCTTTGTGGTCAGCGGGTTGGTGCGGCGCAACGTGTTGGGATTAACCTTTGCCCGACCCGGCGCAGAACCATTACGCGCCGAGGGGGAATCTGTCTCCCCCGGCGAATTGGTGAGCTATCTGCGCGACGATGGCGAACATCTGGAAAATCATGTGGCGTGGCTCTCTGAAATTGTAGGCGAAGGGCTGTTCGCCATAGGTTCATTAACCATTTTGTTTAGCATTAATGCACGGATTACCATCTTTGTTTTTATCCCCTTACTGGTGATGGTTGGTTTCATGCAATGGGTGTGGAACCGTATCCGCACTTTGCGCCGCGCCGGACGCAAAGCCACGGAAAAGGTGACGGGTGCCATTAATGAAATGTTTAACGCGGTGCAAGCCATTCAGGTGGCGGGTAAAGAGGCGAGCGTATTACAACATTTCCGCGAATTAAGCCATACTCGTAGAACCACGATGGTGGGCGATGAAGTGTTCACCGCCATGTTGCAAGCCTTCTTCTCGAATGTGGTGACATTGGGCACAGGGTTAATTTTGCTCTTTTTCGCCCTTCAACCCGACGGACAAATGACGGTGGGCGATTTTGCGATTTTTATCTATTCGCTGGGGCAAGTCGGGGAATTTCTGGGCTTTTTCGGGGTTTTTATGGCAACCGTGCGACAGACCGATGTTGCCTTTGAGCGATTGGCGGGGTTGTTCCCTACTCTATCACCCCGTGTGATTACCGCCCCGAATCCGACTTATTTTAATGATATACGCTGGCAACCTCCTACCCTGCCGCCCATCCCTCAACCCGTTCGCCCTGCTGAAAGTGCCTTAGAAACTTTAACCCTCCAAAACCTGACCTATCGCTACCCGCAAACGGGGCGGGGTATTGAAAACATTTCTTTTACGATCAAGCGTGGTCAAGTCGTGGTGATCACCGGGCGCGTGGGGAGCGGCAAAACAACTCTATTACGGTTGGTCCAAGGGTTGCTTCCGCTTCAGAGTGGGGAAATCTATTGGAATAGTAAACGGGTAGATGACCCTGCCGCCTTCTTCGTGCCGCCTCATACTGCCTACGCCCCTCAAATCCCGACCTTTTTTAGCGAAACCTTGCAGAATAATTTACTGTTGGGGTTAGAAGCCTCCGAAACGCAACTGCAACAAGCGATTCATACCGCCGTCTTCGATGAAGATTTAGCGGGGATGGAAGGAAAATTGGATACCGTTGTCGGGGTGAAGGGGATGCGTCTATCCGGCGGACAGTTACAACGTGCCGCCGCCACCCGTATGCTGGTACGCCAACCGGACCTGTTGATTTTTGATGATTTGTCCAGTGCGTTGGATGTGGTGACGGAGCAAAAATTGTGGCAACGGTTGTTTGCCGAAGGTCGCCAACCAACCTGTCTGGTCGTTTCCCACCGCCGCGCCGTGCTACGCCGCGCCGACCATTTAATTGTGTTGAAAGAGGGACGGTTGGACGACGAAGGAACATTGAGTGCATTGCTCCAACGCAACGAAGAATTGCAACATCTGTGGGAAGGGGATGCTCAATGAGGGCATGGCTTCCCCGCGTTATTGGAATGGCTGTTTTGCTGGCGGTGGCGGCATGGTTACGCTGGCAATATGTCATCACGATAAGCCCCTACATTGACGAATTTACGACCATGTGGGCGGCAAAGCAGATTCTGGCATTGGGCGTTCCCATCATGCCGAGCGGGGTATTGTATACGCGGGGCTTGCTGGATACATATGTTACGGCTCTCTTCATGGGGATTGGGGGCGATTCGTTTGTCGTCGGGCGACTGCCGAGTTTGCTTTTCGGATTGGCAACTATTCCCTTAGTCTGGTGGATAGGCAAAAAGGGGTGGGGTGAACCCGTCGGTTGGCTGGCGGCAATCGGGTTGGTCTTTCTGCCCGAAGCGATTGTCTGGAGTAGCCGTGCCCGCTTTTACGCCCCCCTGCAAACCTTTGCCCTGTTGACGGTGTGGACAGGTTATCTGAGTGTCGCCGAGCCGAAAGCCACATGGCATTCCCAACTGAACTTCGCCTTGATGTTCACCATCGCCCTCTTCATGCAAGAGGAGACGTTACTTCTTTATCCGGCGGCGGTGCTGGCAGTGCTGGTATGGCGGGGACGAAAGGCTTTGCAAGAGCCATCGGTGTGGGTTGCCCATCTGGTCTGTATTACAGCGATGGCGGTACGCTATTGGATTGAGATTTACGGACAACCAGGCTATTTTGAAACGATCCAGGCAGAGCGTCCCGATGTCGGGTTATTCGGGGATGTGATGGGGACGTGGCGGGTTTATGCACCGTTGTTTTTGGATGCGGAACGGTTGATATTTACGGTGGGGATGGGGGTTGCTGTTCTATTCGCAATCCGGGGATTGGCGGACATGATTCCCCGCCCTAAAGGGACGGGGCTAACTACATACGCTATCAAAATAACGTGGGTAACTTTATATTTTACGCTAGCACTTTTCTCTGTCCTTGCCATCATTCTGCTGTTTGTGGGCGAGACATGGCGGGACAGCCGCTATTTGTATTTTGTGCAACCGTTGTGGCTTCTATTGGGCGCGGCGGGGATATGGGAAGTGGTTCGCCACTTTCCCCGTCGAATAGAAGGGGCGATATACGGAGCCATAGCAATTATGGTGGTGGCGTTAGCATGGCAACCTGTGCTTCACACCCTACTGCAACAGCAGGAAGGGTATGACCTTGCGCTGGCATATATTGCGGAGCAACGGCAAGCCGGGGATATGATTCTCACCCCGCAACCGCCCGCCTGTGCGCTGGTGTTGGATGAACCCTGTGATTTTTACTCCCTACAACGGGGCTATGAAGAATATGTCATCGGGCGGGAGGGGGTGTTCATTGACCGTTGGACGGGGATTCCCCTTCTGAACAATACAGCCGACTTCCAACAGGTGATACGCACTGCACCCCGCACATGGTTGGTGATTGATGGGTTGCGGTTGGCAACGCGCTATGAGGCTGATTTCCTAACCACCTTAATAGAACAGTTTGAGGTGGTTTATGAGGCGCGGGGCGTGGCGGTGCTTCGCGCCGACGGGTGGCAAGAACTACCTGAAATGGCGGCGGCAGAAGCATTCGCTGAACCGTTGGTGTTTGAGGAGTTGCGAATGGATGGTTGGCAACGAAGCGTTGCAACTCCTGGTGAACCCATGCAAGTTATAATGACGTGGCGCGGTGAAGGGGCTATTAATTTCCAATATCAGACCTTTGTCCATTTGATTGATAGCAACGGCAACCGCGTGACGCAGGATGATGGTGCGCCCGCCAAAGGCATGATTCCAACGGTTTTGTTTGACGCTAAACCCTTGCCGGACATTAAAACATTGACCCTTCCTACTGACCTTGCCGATGGGTGGTATCGCATTGATATGGGGGTGTATGAAGCAGAACGCGGCGGAGTGCCTATCGGAAACCCTTATCCGTTAGACTGGATTCAGATAGGGGAAACGCCACCGCCCGCCGTTTCGCGCACAGAGCAGTGGGCAAACGGATTAAGTCTGGTAGGGCATGACACCCTACCCGCCACGATTGCTCCCGACAGCGAGTACACCATCGCGCTGACGTGGGAAACAATCGAGCCGGTTGCAGATGAGTTGACCGTTTTTGTCCATTTGCTTGCCGATGATGGAACCCTCATCGCGCAGGCAGACCGCGCCCCGCTTGGCGGCTTTTATCCGACTAACCAATGGGATGTGAACCAACCCATCGCAGATACCTACACCTTCACCACCCCCGCTGACCTCCCCCCACCGCCATACACCTTGCACGTCGGGTGGTATTCGCCTGTGGATGGTGCACGTATTCCTGTTACGGGGGGTCGGGACTTGGTGGTGTTGGGCGTACTTGAATGAACCATTGTATTTCGTTCCCTATCCGCCATTTTCCCCCATACCCGGTTCCCCGGGCTAAAGCCACGGGGCTAGATACATGTGCTTTCAAGTCATCTTCCCATTTGTCACACTTTAGAATCATCATTCCATGGGAGGATAATGGTTCGCACTTTTTAGGGTGGGTAGATGTTTCGCGAAACCATGCACCACGCATCGTACAACCATAATGATGTCCTCTAATTCTCGCTCTCAGACCCTCCCCTACGGATGGGTTCTTGTCGCTCTGCTGACCTTAATATTCGGTGCAGTCAATTGGCATTGGTTACAGGCAAATGTGGTCACATACGGGTGGGACCGGATGGATCACCTGATTACAAGCCTCGCCTATAACAATATCTTCCGTACTGTGTCGCCTGCGTCGCTCTTTGAGGCGTTGGCGTTTGCCGATTATTACCCGCCATTGGTGCATTTCGGGATTGTCGCGGCGTATAAGGTTTTAGGGGTGAATGAAGATATTGCCGCAATGACCAATGTGCTGTATATCGCGTTGTTGTTGGGGTCAACATGGTATGTAGCAAAGCGGGTCGGCGGAATTGGGGTAGCAACGCTGGCAACGATCATCATCGGTACCTTCCCGATGATTTATATTATGTCACGTTACCTCTATCTCGACTTTGCACTGACGGCAATGGTGGCTGTGAGCCTTGCGTTGTTACTGGCAACCGAACGCTTTACGCGGCGCGTGCCATCCCTGCTTTTTGGCGT
>CBKYSX010000278.1:0-5831 GCA_966690745.1 uncultured Ardenticatenales bacterium | reverse complement strand
CCGTCAGATGGAAGAATTGCTGGGGCAGATGATTGAGCATTACACCGCCAGAGTGAATGATGATGAACCCGCCCTGTTGGTCGGGCATGGGACGGTGGCGGGGGCGATGTACGGGGCGGAACGGCATATTATGCTGGGGCAAGATGTAGTGTTGGATTTATCCCTCCTTCGCAATCCGAAATTTGATTATGTGGCGTTGGGGCATATCCATAAACATCAGGTGCTGAACACGACCCCGCCGATTCTCTATAGCGGGTCGCCCGAACGAATTGATTTTGGCGAAGCAGAGGAAACCAAAGGGTTCGTTGTGGCAGAGGTGGGGGATGGGGAAACGACATGGGAATTTATTAAGACCCCCACCCGCACTTTCCGCGAAGTGGTGCTGGATGTGCGCGACCAACCCGACCCCATGCCCTTTGTTCGCAATCGCTTAGAGGCGTTGGATGTACAGGATGCCATCGTCAAATTGATTGTGAAAGCGACCCCCGAAAACGAGGCGCATTTAGACTTGCGCGAGATTCGGGGCTACCTGAAAGAATCTAACCATGTCGCCGCCATTGTGCGAGATGTGGAACGCCCGAAACGGTTACGGCTTGGTACCGCCCACGAAATCGCCACGCTTTCCGCCCGCGAATTGCTGGCGCGATACTTAGAATCCAAACAAGTGCCGCCGGAGCAACGGGAAAAATTATTGACACGGGCGGATACCGTATTCAACGACCCCGATTAGGGTGAAGAAAAGAGGGGAGAGATGTTTTCATCACTGCTCTTCACTCTTCACTCTTCACTCTTCACTCTTACCATGAACGTACAAGTTGCCAAACTCAGTTTACTCAATGGAATCCGCCGTACCACCTTTCCCGAAATGGGGGAGGTGGCGGCGAAACGCGGCACGCTCTATGTGTTGATGGAGGTGTCCGCCCCGGATGCAGAATGGGACAGCATCAGCCGCGCCCTGGTGGATGGAGCCATTGAAGCGTTCGTGGTACACAAAGGACCGGACACGGCGGCGTTGAAAGAGATTGCCGTCACGGTTAGCCAGATGTTGGCGGAGGAAAACGCGACCCGCACCAAAAATGATGCGATTTGGGCAGGAGTGAATGTGGTTTTCATGCGCGAAGGGGAGATGTACCTCCTGCAAGCCGGACCCGCCCTCACCTACATTGCGCGGGGCAATTCCGTCACCCGTTTTCCTAAGAGCATTGACAGCACCGTCTTTGCCCCGTTGGGGGAGGATGCCGAGATTGAGTCGCGCCTTGCCAAGTTTGCCCTGCAAACGGATGATATTGTGGCAATGACAGGCAGTTTTCTACCCTCCCATGTGGCGGAAGAAAAACTAAATGAAGTCATGCGGCGCGGTACGGTAGAAGAAGTAACAGATGGTCTGGTAACGTTGGCGCAAACCGAATTGTCGTCGTTGGTGATTCAATATGAACCAACGGCGGTGATGGTCGAACCAAAAGCCTTCATCGCACCGACCACCAGCAAACAACCGATTCTCCCCTCGACACCACCGCCATTGGTGAGCAAACCACCCATTATCCAGAAACCTGCTCCCGCGACCGATACACCTTTCAAGCCGACTGCCCCGATGGGAGGTAAGAAGGATTATTCGACCAACCCGCCACGCCAACGAACGGAACCGGAGGAAGAAGACACACCGATAACCCCACCCAAAAAATCGGTGGCAGTGCCGCATGTGCCGGAAGCCAAACGTACCGAACCCTTTGCGCCCCCTTTTGGCGAGGGTACTAAACCTTCCGCGCCACAATCCCTTTCTGAACGGTTCGGTTTTGGGAATGGCAATTCCAAACCGGAAGCGGACGAACCGGCAGATACCTTTGTGGCGTTGCCTCCGGCGGAAGAAGCCCCGCCCAAAAAAGCATCGCCGCGTACCAGAGCGACTTCAACCCCGAAAATCAATAAGGATGAGAGTGATGTGATTTCCGGTGTGGCGCGGAAAGTGGAACCGGACGAACCGCCCCCCGCCCGTTCGACGCGCAAAAAAGCGGATGCCCCCCGCCCCGCCTCGCCCCCTGCGCCAATGCCGCCTTACGCCACAACGCAAATGGCAACCGGGGCATTTACCACCGCCGCCGCGCCCTCTGCGCCGCCCATCTTACGCCAACTTGCCGCCTTCTTACTGGCACTCGTCAGTTGGGTCATGGGTGGCGTTGCTCAAACGGTGGGGTGGATTGGCAGAAGTGTCGCGCCTCGCGTGGCTTCTTCGGGTAGGGTGCTGGACCGTGCCGCCGATGGCTTCTGGTGGTTGATGGATGAAGCGGCGATGGCAGGGCGGCGCATCATGAATCAGATGTTGCCGGGGGATCGCCCCGACCCCGCCCGCCCGCCGCGCCAACCGTCCGCTTCACGCGGAGATGGCTCTGCTTTCTTGCGAACATTGGTCATTTTGATTCCGCTCACCTTGGTCATTGTGGCAGGGGGAGTCTGGTTCTTTGGTGACGAAGAAAGCGCCCCCGCCTTTGCCACCAACCGTACCGATGCGGCAACCTACGAATCCTTAGTGGCGGAAGCGCAGGAATTAATCAATCAGGCGGGAAATGTAGACCAACAGACCGCGCAGGGTTTGATCCAACGGGCATTGCCCTTATTGGAGCAAGCTGCGACATTGGCAGAAAACGAAGGGGAAACGGCAACCATTGCGGCGTTGCGAACCCAAGCCGAATCGTTATTGACCCTGGCAAGCGGTTCCAATGCAACAGGCGTGACCCCGAATGCGATTGTCACCTTTGCCAGCCCCATGACCTCCACCGAGTTGATTTACGGGGCAAACTCGGTCTATTTGATTGATTCGGCGCGGGGAGCGTTGTATCGGCTTCTGCCCGATCAACCTTCTAACGATTTGGCGACCATCCGCCCTCTACTCACGGCACAGGAACGATTGGCGGCGGGGATTACCGTGGGAACGCCTTATCAAATTACGTGGATTCCGGCGGGGGGTGGACGCAGTGGCGATGGCTTGCTGACCCTGACGCAGGAAGGGCAGATGTTTGATTTTGATGTAGCGAGTTCCGTGTTGCGACAGGTGTCATTCGCGCCCGTTACGGGGCAAATCATTGCCAGCGAGGGGTATGGCGGCAATTTGTATCATCTGGATGTTGGTAATACCCAAATCTGGAAGTATGTCCCCGATGGGGGAGGGGAGTACCCCAACGCGCCAACCCCCTGGCTTACCGCTACCGGGCAAACGCAATTTGGAAACCCGATAGATATGGCTATTGATGGCTATATTTTCCTGCTGGATCAAAGTGGGGAAGTGCGCCGCTTCCAGGTCGGGGAAGCCAAAGCAGGATTCGCCCTGGATGCCGTGAACCCGCCCCTAACTGCACCCGTTGCGATGGCGAAGGTTCCGCCCGAAGCCACCGACCTATTTGTCGCCGATGCCCAACGGGTGGTACGCTTTGACCAGAACGGACGCTTTCTGGAGGAATACCGCGCCGCGCAGGGGCAATCGTGGGGAACCATTCGTGATATTGCACTCAATGAAACCGGCGACCTGCTGTATGTGCTAAGTGATACGGGGGTCTATTGGGTGGATGTGGAGAACTGACAGGACGCAGGACGCGGGACGCAGAAACGACAATAATGGTTTGATTGTTTTCCTTGTCGTTCTCTGTGAACTCTGTGTCCTTTGTGGTTAAAAGTAATGAGCAACTTTACAGTCCTTGCAATTGAATCTTCCTGCGACGAAACAGCAGTAGCGGTGGTGCGGAATGGACGGCAGATTTTGTCGAACGTGATTGCCACCCAGATTGAACTGCACCGTCGCTTTGGCGGGGTTTTCCCCGAAATGGCTTCGCGCCAGCACGTTCTGGCAATTACCAATGTCTATGACCGTGCACTGGCAGAAGCGGGCGTGAATTGGGACGAGATTGATGGCGTAGCGGCAACCTACGGACCGGGCTTGGCGGGGTCGCTTTTGGTCGGGTTAAATTTTGCCAAAGGGTTGGCGTTGGCGCATGGCAAACCCTTTTTGGGGGTCAATCATTTGGAAGGGCATATTTATTCCAATTGGTTAACCGATGGAAGCCGTGACGTTCCCGAGCCGGAATTTCCCGCCCTCATTCTGATTGTCAGTGGCGGACACACTGAACTGTTTTTAATGCGGAATCATGGGGAATATGAATTGCTGGGGCAAACGTTGGATGATGCGGCGGGAGAGGCGTTTGATAAAGTCGCACGGATGTTGAACCTGCCTTATCCCGGCGGTCCGCATATCCAAAAGGCGGCAATGGAAGGCAACCCCCATGCTGTTAAATTTCCCCGCTCCTACCCCAATGAGTATGACTTTTCCTTCAGTGGATTGAAAACATCGGTTCTGCGAGAAGTAGAAAAGATTGAACGGCGCGGCGAGGCATTGCCGGTTGCCGACTTTGCCGCCAGCTTCCAGCAAGCGGTGGTGGATACATTGGTGACGCGGGTGGCGCAGGCGGCGGAACTGTTTAACGTGAAACAGGTGTTAATTGCAGGAGGGGTGGCGGCGAACAAACCTTTGCGGGAAGCGATGCACACCAAAATTCAAGAAGAGATGGGAATCCCCATGTTTTCCCCACCCATTATTTTGTGTACTGACAATGCCGCCGCCATCGCCGGAGCCGCCCATTATCGCTTTGTGAAAGGGGAGGAATCCGGATGGGGGTTGGAGATTGTGCCAAATCTTAAGTTATTTGATTGAAATCTTTGAGTTTTATTGGGCACGGGGCTGAAGCACCCGTGCTAAAAGAACAAAGCCTCGTTGAGGCTATTAACCCGTCAGGGTTTTGTTCTCTTGGCACGGGGTTTTAACCCCGTGAATGAGGATTCGACCCCTAATTTCCTGTCGCGCTTTTGATTGCCTCGCGTTCCTCTTCCGTTAAATTGTGAGAGGAATCCCCTTTGACAATCGGCTTGGCATAAACGCGGGTTCCGGCGCGGCTGTGCAGACTGCTTAGAACCACCCCGTTGGATTGAGTATCCACCCACGCAATCGAAAAACTTTGATCCCCACCTGTATCATTAAAGGGGTTGAAACGCACGATCCCGACATTGCCCGCATGAGCGGCAACGGTTTGTTCAGTGCGCTCACTTCGTTGCTCCAATGCTCCAATGCGTTGTTGGTGCTCCGTCATAGTGCGGTTAAGAATTGTCAACATTGATTCAAGGTCAGTGCCATCCGCGCCCCGCATCGCGGCACGATAACGGCGATTGAGCGACCCTAAGCGAAATTGCAATATTATTACCCACAACAAAAGCAGGATGGCGACCACTGCCAGGGTAAAAACAATCTCGGCGGCATAGATTTGGTAAAAGTCGTACAGGGGTTGAAGTGGCATTGAGAAAGAAGAGTAGAGAGTGAAGAGTGGAAAGTGGAGAGATATAAAGAAATGACCTCTCCGCTCTTCACTCTCTGCTCTGACAAGGTGAATGGATTTCTCCCGATTGTATGGAAGTTGGTCAATTTCTTAAATTGAGCGAAGTTCATTAAGATTAGGGTATGGGGCGATTGCGCCCGGCCCGTAACAATATCATCAAAAGTTTGCAACTGCTGGGGGTGCCACACGGCTGAGAGGCGCGGAGGTCCGCGTAAACCCCGGAACCTGAACCGGATAATACCGGCGTAGGAAAGCGGTTGGTGTAATACCATATCTGCTATATGGTTTGGATTGCGCCCCGCCTCGTGTGGGGCGTTTTTGTTCCCCCTGCGTTGCAACCCGACATCCATACTCCATTGGTTCTTGTAAAGTTGGGGACTATTCCACGCTGTAGGGGGGAAACCCCCTGTGTTCCCCCCCACGGGGGGACAACAAAGAGTTCTCCCCCCAAGACCCCCC
>CBKYSX010000277.1:0-5832 GCA_966690745.1 uncultured Ardenticatenales bacterium | reverse complement strand
ACGGGTAGGGACACCGCCCCGTTCATAGATGGCTTCCTGTACCGCCACACCCACCCCTTCGCAAAACCAGGAACGCAAGTGGGTATAAGAGAGGTCGGGAATATCCACGACCAGCAGGAAGCGTTGGCATTGTTCAAAAACCGCCAACGGCGTTTCGACCGCCTCTTCTGCTTCAAAGGTGAGTGTGGCACTGTAGGGGTAGAACGCGCCAAAAGTTCCTTCAACGGTCCGGCTCTCCCCTACTATCAAAGCGGTATCGTAAAAGGGGACAAAGGGAATGAAGGCTTGCCCGTTGCTGGTCATCAACTCAATATGGTCAGAGTCCAGCCGGAAAACAGAGGTGTCGGTGCGGAGCGTGGCAGTGGTGCTATGGGTGGTTTCGATGAGCCGCGCCACCCGTACCTCCTGCGTATGATTGGTCAGAAACGCGCTTTGCTGTTCAGCCGTTGGCTCCTCGCTCCCCATTACCCGGCTGATAATTTCCTCTTGAACGGTCACTTCCAATTGCCCCAACGCATCACTACCGAAGCCGCGCCCGACGGTGACACTGCGGTATTGTGCTGTGCCATCCTGCATTGTCATCTGATAGACCAGTGTTGTCCCGGAGGGAGAGGGCACATAACGATCAATCGGCGTGTTCGGGTTCGCGGGAAGGGCGACCCATATCCACCCAAGGGCAAGCGGGATGGCGATAAGTATGACCACTGTCAGAACGACACCAAGGCGGGTATAAATCGTAGAAGTTGGTTGTGGGGTGGGAAGGGGCGGGGGTTCGGGGGTCATGTGGGAAGGCTCCGCCCTTCATTATATCGTACCTCTGTTGTATTGGTACAGGGGGGTTTCACGGCACTAAAGTGACCGTGCTACAAGAACGAAACCCCTGCGGGGTTACAACCCTTTAGGGTTTTGTTCTTGTAGCACGGGGGTTCAGCCCCGTGAAACCCCCAACCAACGGCGGGCGGATCACAGGTTCCACGCTATAACCATTTATAAGATGTGACCCGCCCCTACACCCATATACGCGAAATAAGAAACGGCAACCCACCCCCCTTCCCACCTCCCAAGAGGGGGCGTAAGTTCACCCTTCTATTCCTTGGTTGATAACGGGGAACCGATTCCATCCCGTGCCCCCTCATTTCCCCACGCGTTCCAAGGGTCGCCAGCGAAGGGAGGACCATGCGTCATTGATGGAAACGCTTGCCACCGGGGTCAGCCCTGCTTGATACAAGGGTTCCCAGCCCGTATCACGGGTCAGGTTCTGTTTGCGTTTGGCGTTGTCTTTGGGCCACACGCCCCAAAAAGAGCCATCAAAGCGGGCGGCGGCAAGTGCAATAGGGGCGGATGCCGCCGCCTGTTCAGCGGTGCGGGCAAATAGATAGACCCCATCGTGTTCAATCCCATCCGTAGGGGTGGTATTCAGCGTCGTGCCCTCCGGTAACGGCTCCAGCAAGGGCAAAAATTCGGCGGGGGCGTTCAACGCCAATAACTGTTGGTTGGCTTTGATATACAATTTTTTGGCGAGGGGTGAAAGAAGCATACGTCCTCCGCTGATGAGTTTTCGTCCGATTAACGTTGATAGAGTTCATCGGAAGGAAGATTTTACCCCGAATTTGCGTTCAATCATAAGCAATACAAACGGAAAACGCACTTTCATTACCATACCCCCCTTGACAGATTCCCCTCTACATTGTTAAGGTTAAATAAGTGCATTCTGAGTGTACGGCAGTTCCCAACGTTTTGAGGTGCGGTTGTGTTCACCACCTCCGGTTGTTGTTCCCCTTCGCACCCCTGTCTAAGGAGTTTTCCATGCTAAAATCCATTCCTATTTTGCTCGTCGTTGTGCTTTTACTGTTGCTTGGCTCGGTAATCCGCGCGCCCGTCACGGCTTCGCCCATGGCACCGGGCAACGGTGGCTCCGCGGCTCCGCTTGCCCGAACCCCGGTATCAGCAGAGGAAGGCGAAGCCATTGCCCGCGCCCATCTCATGGACAATGCCGCCTCGTATGGGGTGAGCCGTGATGATATGGCAACCCTGCGCGTTACCGATAATTATGCGGATGATATTACGGGCGCACGGTATATTTACTTTGTACAAACCGTCAATGGATTGACGATTTACAATGCCGTCATCAATGTTACCCTGTTGCCCGATGGGAGCGTCTTGTTTGTAGGGAATCGCACTATCAACGATATTGGCGAACGTGCCGGGGGTGCCACCCCTACCCTATCGGCGCGGGAGGCGATTGATGCCGCCGCCCGTGCGCTTCAACTCGACTATACGTCCGCGACAGTAACCCGCATTGAAACCATCGGCGGTACCGAACGGGTAGAGGTTTACAGCGGCGGGGATTTGTCGCTGGAATCTATCCCGGTGCGGTTGGTGTATATGCCCGTTAAAGGGGAGTTACGCCTCGCATGGGATCTGAATATTTTCCAACAGGATGCCCGCCATTGGTGGAGCGTTCGGATGGATGCCGCTACCGGCGAATTGCTGGATAAAGCTGATTGGGGGGTGAGCGAAAATTGGGATGCATTATTGAATGACCCCAACCATATTCCGACCGATGCCGACCCCGCCACGAATGCCACGTTTGCCACGGAAATTGTTGCCCCCTATGCACCGTCATTCGTCGGCTCCTATCGTGTGTATGAGATTCCGGTAGAAAGCCCCAACCATGCCACGCCGCTCCCGCCTGCGGATGGGCGGGTGTTGGTTGCCAATCCCGATTTACCTTCCGCATCACCCTTCGGCTGGCATGATACCAACGGAGCGGCTGGCGCGGAATTTACGACCACACAGGGCAATAATGCTCACGCCTATACCGATACCGATGGGAACAACCTGCCCGATGCAGGGTCCAGCCCGGATGGGGGTGCGGGGTTGCTTTTTGATTTCCCGCTTGATCTGACCCAACAACCCAGCACCTACCGTCCCGCCGCCGTCACCAACCTGTTCTACTGGAACAACTTAATGCACGATATTCCCCACCTTTACGGATTTACCGAAGCGGCGGGGAACTTTCAGGAAAACAATTACGGTAATGGTGGGTTGGGTAGTGATTATGTCAATGCCGAGGCACAGGATGGCGGCGGTATTAATAATGCCAACTTCTTCACCCCCCCGGATGGACTGAACCCCCGGATGCAGATGTTCCTTTGGAATTTGACCGCCCCGCAACGGGATGGCGATTTGGATAACGGGATTATCGCCCACGAATACGGTCACGGGATTTCCAACCGCTTAACCGGGGGTCCCGCTAATGTTGCCTGTCTGCAAAATGCCGAGCAAATGGGTGAAGGGTGGAGCGATTGGCAATCGGTATTGTTAACCATGCGTCCCGGCGACACCGCCACCACCAATCGCGGGGTTGGAACCTATGTACTGAACCAACCCACGACCGGGGTTGGAATTCGCCCCGCGCCCTACAACACCAACTTTGCAGTCAACAATTACACCTACAGCAACCTGCCGGGTATGGCAGTCCCCCACGGGGTTGGCTTTGTCTGGAATACGATGTTGTGGGAAATGAACTGGGAACTGATTAATGTCTACGGTTTTGAGGCGAATATTTATGACACCTCGCCGATTACCGAAGGGGGCAACATTCTTGCCTATCGCCTCGTAAGCGACGGGATGAAGATTCAGCCCTGTTTGCCCGGTTTCGTGGACGGACGGAATGCGATTCTTGCCGCCGATGTCGCCCTGACAGGTGGTGATAATGAATGTACGATTTGGACGGCGTTCGCACGGCGTGGTTTGGGTTTTAGTGCCAGCCAAGGCTCTTCTGCCAGTTCGACGGATGGGACAGCGGCATTCGATTTGCCCCCGCAATGTACGGGCGGACCTACCGCTACCCCATCACCGAGTCCCAGCCCCACGGCGACATTGCCGGGTGGGGCGCAAGTTGTGACCTACTGTTCAACTTTCGCGCCCATACCGATTCCCGATGCCTCCGGTCCGGTAACAGGAACCTTGACGATTGCCGATGCAGAAACAATTTTAGACCTGAATGTAATCCTCACTGCAACCCATACATGGGTCGGGGATTTAAGTTTCGTATTGAGCAACGGGACGATTAATGCGGATATTCTGAATCGTCCGGGGGTTCCGGCAAGCACCTTCGGCTGTAGCGGAGACAATTACAGCAACCTGATTTTGGATGATGAAGGAGATGCCGGGGATGTTGAGAATCTCTGCGGAGCCAATCCGGTGAACGTACCGGGAAGCCGTTATATCTCGGGTGATCCCCCCAATCCGATTTACCTTTCAGGATATGATGGCGGTAGCACCGCCGGAACATGGACCATTGCCGCCAGCGATGCCGCCGGAGGGGATACCGGAACGTTCGAGCAGTTCTGTCTGGAATTTGTGGTTCCCGGCAACACCCCTACGCCTACCACCACCCCGGACCCCCATACCCCAACCCCCACTGCAACCGGGGAACCGGGTACGCCGACACCCACCGCAACGGAAACCGGCAGTACGCCCACGGCAACCCCATCGCCCACCGCGACCACGCCGCCATCAAGTGAATCCAAGCTCTATCTGCCGTTAATTGTGCGTGCCCCATAATCCATTCATCCAACAGGGAGAGGTATGACCTCTCCCTGTTGGTATTTATCTTTGCTTTAGAAAATGTTAGTTTGACTAACTAAGTAGGCACAAAAATAAAGCCAATTGACAAGGAGTTTATTTAACGATAAAGTAGTACTAAGGTGACACGTTATTACCTTTCCCCATTTTTCCTCACTGCTAAGTCATCTGAATAGAACATCCCATTCCCCAATCTTTGGATGACCTGCAAAAGGAGTATCCATCTCATGCGAAAATCTGCCTCCATGCTTCTCCTGTTATTGGTCGCACTCCTAATGGTAGGTAGTGCCAACGACACCATCGTGAGCGCGTCCGGTCAACCACTAGGATCGGCAAATGACGCGGCAACGATGAACCGCGCCCCTGTTAGTGCTGAACGGGGTGAACAAATCGCCCGTGATTATCTGCTTGCGAATGCCGCCGATTACGGTTTGAGCAGTGCCGACCTTGCCGACTTGCGTCTGACCGATGTTGTCACGCTCCGCTCTTCAGGGGCGCAGGTCTTTCATTTCCAACAAACCGCGAATGGCATTCGCGTACAGAATGGTGTTCTTAATGTCACCCTCCTGACAGACGGCACCGTGCTGTTCGTGGGAAATCGGGGTGTTGCGGACCTTGCAAAATATGCCACCGATACCACCCCGGAACGCTCCGCCCGCGAAGCGATTGATGATGCCGCCACCGCTTTGAATCTCCGCTTTGATCGCGCAACGGTACGCCAGAGCGACACTATTGGCGGTGCCGCCCGCGAAACCCACTTCACCGGTGGCAATCTCTCATTGGCAACCATTCCGGTGAAATTGGTTTACCAACCGATGGCAGATGGAACTCTGCGCCTCGCCTGGGATGTTAGTGTCTATCAACAGGATGCCCAGCATTACTGGAGTGTCCGCACCGATGCCACGACAGGGGATTTACTGGAGAAACACGATTGGGTTGTCAGCGAGAATTTTGATCAGCAATTGGCGGATTCGATTGCCCTGCGCTCTGCCCGCGGCGAAGATACAAGCGGGTATGCACCTGTACCTTACGCACCCGGGAGCGGTACAGAAGCCGTGCCGAACGCGCCGGACAGCTATCGAATTTACGATATTCCTGTTGAAAGCCCGAGCCACGCCTCGCCGGTGCCACCGGCGGATGCCCGAACGACCATTACCAATCCGGCAGACCCTCTTGCGTCGCCCTTTGGCTGGCACGACACCAATGGTGCGGCAGGGGCAGAATTCAACACTACACAGG
>CBKYSX010000276.1:0-5881 GCA_966690745.1 uncultured Ardenticatenales bacterium | reverse complement strand
CCACGAAAAGCGAGTGGTCAGTTCGCAAGGACGCATGAAAATTGCCAATATCAGCCTTGTGTTTGGCATTGCGTTGTTCGTCTTTGGGGGCATATTAATGCTACAGGATAACGGAAATGCACTTTGCCTTGTTCTGCCGGGGGTAGCATTCGTCGGGTTGGGATTACTTGGCTGGTGGGATGCCCGGCAATCCCGCGACCTACGTGTAGGTATCTTTGAACAGGGGATTGCCCTGAGTGAAAAACAGGGGCTTCAGAGTATGCGCTGGGAAGAGGTTGCCCGTGCTTTTCAAATCCTGACCCGTGAAGGCAATACCACTATTATCCGGCACGGCTATCGGCTGGAGAACGCGAGCGGGCAAAAATTATGGTGGAACGATGATGTAAGCAATGCACCGCACGCGTGGGAATTGGTGCGGCGACATCTCTATCCGTGCCTGATGCAAAGTATTAGTACTGCTTTCAATCGCGGCGACACCGTTGCCTTTGGCGAACTCTCTGCCAACCGTGATGGGCTTTCCCAGAAAAACAAACAAATTCCCTGGGCAGGCATTGGCGATGTGCAGGTTGCCAACGGTACCCTGACCATCAAAGGTGAGCAGAATGGCAAAAAAGAGGAATTTCGCACCCTTTGGTCTGTTACGCCCAATGCCGATTTGCTCTTGAATCTGATAGAGCAGATGCGGGGGAAATAAGACGGGATGCGGAACGCAGGACGCAGGACATGGCAAGTCAATTAACCAGCTTTCTGTAGGGGAGTACCCTTGCGGTCGTCCACCTATGCGTGACAACGACGGGCGACCACAAGGGTAAGCCCCTACAGACAATCCTTGCCACATTTAATTTCTAATCCCCATTCCCACAACCCGTACCAAAAAACATACATCATGTTCACCAAACGAGCCCAATTCTCAATCCTTTTCACCCTTTTGTTGATGGTTATATCGGCAACGCTCTTATCGGTTCGTGCCAGTCCTCCCCCGATGATGTTTCCGATAGGGCGGGTATCGCTGGCGCATGATGGAAGCGAAGCCAATGGCTATTCCGATTCCGGGTATCCGAGTCTGGATGGCAATCTGGTTGCCTTTGGTTCCAGTGCGAGCAACCTGGTAGCAGGTGACACCAACAGCGATTCCGATATTTTTGTGCGGGATGTGACGGCAGGCACTACCGAGCGTGTATCGGTAGATAGTAGCGGAGCCGAGGCGGACGACGATTCATACCAACCCAAAATGACCCCGGATGGTCGCTATGTGGTCTTTATGTCCGAAGCCACCAATCTGGTTCCCGGAGATACCAACGGCGCACGGGACATCTTTGTGCGGGACCGTTTGGCGGATACCACCACCCGCATCAATGTCAGTTCAGCAGGAGTGGAAGCAAACGATGATAGCTTCATCAATGGAGGAACGATTTCAGCGAATGGGCGATTGGTAGTCTTTCATTCCCGCGCCTCCAATCTGGTTGCCGGGGATACCAACGGCTTTATGGATGTGTTTGTTCACGATAGGAGTTCAGGGATAACCTCACGAATTTCAGTCACGGACACCGGCGCAGAAGCCAATTTTGATTGTTACACGGCGGATATTTCCCCTGATGGCGCGTATATTGCCTTTCACACGGATGCCGACAATATCATCGCAGGAGATTCTAACAGCGCGATGGACACGTTCATTGTGGTGCGGGCAACCGGAGCCATTACCTATGCGGCACAATCAGTGGTGGGGACTCAGGCAAATGGAGATACCTACGGACTTAAGTTCAGTAATGGTGGGCATTTAACCTTTACGTCCACCGCTACGAACCTGATTGCTGATGATTTGAACGGGGTGGCAGATATTTTCCTGCGGGATGGTATTGGTGGACCGACCGAAATTATCTCCATGGGGTTCAATGGACAAACCAACGACTTCAGCCCGGATTCATGGATTTCGGGCAACGGGCGATTCGTGGTGTACAGTTCATATGCCACCAACATTGTTAATAATGATACGAATGGGGAACCGGATATTTTTGTGGTGGATCGGCAAAGCGGCACAACGCAACGTGTAACGGAGAATCTGGCAGGGCAGGAAGCCAACGATTTTTCAGGGGGTCCGCGCCTGTCGCAAAACGGTCAACGCATAGTGTTCCATTCCGATGCGACCAACCTGGTTCCCAATGATACCAATGTCATACGGGATGTCTTTATTACGGTGAGCAACCCTGCGCCAACCGCAACACCCACCCGTACCCCGACCCCCACCATAACCCCAACACCTTCCAATACACCCACCATCACTGCAACCCCTACGGGAACCCTTACCCCGTCAACGGTAACTCATACATCTACACCTATTCCTACGGCTACTGCCACACCCACCGGAACCTTTATTCCGCCAACGGCAACGGCTACACCGACCATTACGCAGACTCCAACGGCGGGTTCGTCTCCCACTGCGACGGCAACTGCCACCGGGGGACCATCCCCCACCCCCTCTATGACTGCCACCGCAGGACCATCGCCTACCGCGACTGTAACGCCGACAGAACCTGTGCCGCCACCAACTATCACCTCGACCCCGACAGAGGGTAACAGGTGGCAATTGTTCCTGCCCCTGACACAGCGGGATTAAGTGTAAAAAAGGTGACAATTCTTGATGGGATGTCACCTTCTTTATGTTTTAGAAATTACACACTTCAAGCAATCAACAAGGGTAAAAAGAATCCTAGAAGGAATTCTTTTTACTCTCCATTCCATAACTCCTGAGTTTATGTCTGCCGGAAGCCATCTTCTGCTTGAATAAACTCAAGACGATTACCAAAGGGGTCGGTTGCGTAAAAACGACGCACATTCGGGAGTGTGTCATCAGGGGTAATAATGACATTTGCATCGGTAAGGTGAGCACGAAATGCCTCTAAATCTGCTACCAGAAAGGCGGGGTGTGCTTTGCGGGCGGGGTGAAACTCCGCCTCTACCCCCAGGTGAATCTGTATATTCTGACCTTCAAACCAACAGCCGCCGCGCCCTGCCAATGGCTCAGGTTTAGGGATTTCAGTCAGCCCCAACACCTCTCCGTAAAAGCAACGCGCGGCCGCTTCTTCCCCTTTTGGCATTGCCAATTGTAGATGGTCAAGTCCTGTTATATGAGTCATAAGACTTTCTCCTTTTGTATTGTAAAGAGTATTACACAACCCGATTACCATTGCCACCTATTCTCATCTCCAAAATTGGCGTAGTCTCTCAACTTCTTTTAAGATGAAGTAAAGTTGCCGTTGCCAACTTTGCTCTGTTTTTTATCTTGATTGATGGAGGAGTAGATGGCGAAATATGTCCGCCTGATTGTTGCGTTCGTGCTGATGGGTATTGCTATCAGCGCGGTGTTGCCTGTTGCCACCGCAAGCCAGCCCACCGCCGCCGTTGTGCGGTTGACCCCGGATTCTGCCCGTCAAGCTTTTTTCCTGAACCTTGCTCCGAATCGTACCATAGATTATGGTGGCTACGTATGGATGGAACTATCGGCGGATGGGTTTGCCCGTTTGCAAAATAGCGGCATTGCCTACATTGAAGAATCAAATGCCGGACGGATTCAATTGGGAACCCATCAATTTGACCCGTTGCGCGAGGGCGAACCTTCATTGGCTCCCGAATTAATGGCAGATACAGGCTCATCTCCGGCACTGAACTTGGTGCAATTGGTGGCACCGCTCCGCGCCGAGTGGGAAACTGACATTCGCGCAACGGGTCTAACCTTACTTCAATATTACCCGCATAACAGCTATCTGGTATGGGCAACGCCCGACCAATTGGCAGGTCTGCAAACGGCAGACTATGTTCGGTGGACGGGCGCGTTCCATCCCGCCTACAAAATCCAGCCCGAAGTCGCCGAAAAAACAGGACAAATTACCAATATCAGCGTGTTGTTCTACAACGATGGTAACGTTGTCGGAACCTTGAATGCCCTGCAATCCGCCGGTGCAACCCTGATTCAATCTTACCCTGCCCAAGCGGATCAAACTTTCTTTGAAGCGATAATTACCGCTTCAGCTTCCGATGTCGTGGCATTGTCACAGGTTCCTACCGTTGTTGCCCTGGATTATACAGGCACGACACCGGGGTTGGATGATGAGATGTCCAGCCAAATCGTAGCAGGGAATTATACCGCCGGAGCTCCGTTTGTAGGGTATGAAAGCTTCCTTGCCACGTTAGGGTTGGATGGGAGTGGTGTGGTCTGGGCGATTAACGATACGGGTGTGGACTGGGATCACCCCGACCTCGCCACCCGCATTTCAGGGGGCTATAACTTCCCCGGAGCCTGTAACGAAGCCGGTCAGCCGGGCGAAGATTGTTCGGGCGGTGGACACGGAACGCACGTTGGCGGGATTGTTGCGGGGGATGCAACCGCCGCCCTGACCGATACCAACGGCTATCTGTGGGGGATGGGGATCGCACCGGGGGCAAACCTTTTTGCGATGAACATTCTCTCCGGCTCTTCCTTCCCGCCCGCCGGGGGTTTTCAGGAATATAGCCGACAGGCACTCATCGGGAACTCGCTGGGTGTCAACAACTCATGGTTCTCCGATGGCAGTACGGCAAGTACGTATCAGGCAGGGGAGCGTACCCATGACCTGATGGTGCGGGATGGGGATTTCACCAGCACTGCTACCAATGAAGAATTTGTGATTGTTTTTTCGTCAGGCAACGCCGGACCGGGCGTAATGTCTATGACCCGCCCCAAAGCGGCAAAAAATATCATCACGGTTGGCAACAGCCTCAATTTTCGGGCGGGAAATATTGATGATATTCGTACCAGCAGTAGTCGGGGTCCTACCGCCGATGGACGCTATGCCCCTACCGTCTTAGCCCCCGGAACCCAAATCTCATCGGCACGATCCAATAATAACCCGACCTCTTGTGGTACTGCGATTGCGGGAACCAGCAATCTGTATGCCTATTGTACGGGTACGAGTATGGCGGCTCCGCAAGTGTCCGGGGTGATTGCGCTCTTTGCCGAATGGTGGGGGAATCAACCCTTTGCCGGGGGCGGCGACCCCAGCCCGGCGATGGCGAAAGCCGCGATTGTAAACGGGGCGGTAGATGTGGCGACCCCTGACATTCCCAACAATAACGAAGGGTGGGGTCGGGTCAACCTGAAGAACATGTTCCAATCGGGCGTGGATATGCTCTATTACGATCAGGAAACCCTACTGAACAATTCGGGTGAAACCTTTGTACTCAACGTATCGGTAGATGACCCCTCTAAACCCTTCAAAGTAACACTGGCGTGGACGGATGCGCCGGGAGCTGTGGGAGCCAACCCTGCTATTGTCAATAACCTTGACCTTCAAGTGGTGATGAACGGACAAACCTATCTGGGCAACCGTTTCACTGCCGGATGGTCTACCACCGGCGGCACACCCGACACCATTAACGTTTTGGAAAATGTCTATATCCAAACGCCGGTTGCCGGACCTGTAACCGTGACCGTGCTAGGGACGACGATTGCCGGGGATGGTGTTCCCAATACAGGTGATACCAGCGACCAGGATTTTGCACTCATCTGTAACAACTGCTCTCTGGAACCGGGACCGACCCCGACTCCCACGGTAACCGGGACACCCCCCACCGCTACGCCCACCAACACCGCCGTTCCGACCAGCACCGCTACGCCGACGAACACACCGGTACCACCGACTTCAACCGCAACGGCAACCAACACACCTTTGCCAACTGCCACTGCTACCCAATTGCCCACCGCAATTGAAATGAACTCCTTGACGGCAGAGACCTATGATGGACGCTGGATAGGTGCAATTGCACTTCTTGCACTTGCCGGGGTGATCGTCGTCGCAACCTTGCGAAAACGATAATGACTAAGGTGTAATTATGGGAGAGGGTGAAC
>CBKYSX010000275.1:0-5882 GCA_966690745.1 uncultured Ardenticatenales bacterium | reverse complement strand
CGTGATGGGACGTACCGCGATGCCATTTGCGGGTCCGTATGCCGCCTCCAAATATGCATTGGAAGGGTATACGGACTCCCTGCGGCGAGAACTTCGTGGAACGGTAAAGGTCATTACAATTGCGCCGGGGTCGGTGGTAACACCTATCTGGGATAAAACCTTTGCCACCGATGTCAGCGAGGTCGCCAATGAGCATTACCCTGCTCCTGAATTAGAACGATTACTGCGCTTGTTTTACAAAACCGGGAAAAAGGGAGTTTCGGTGCAGAAAGTTGCCGAATCCGTGGGCGATGCGTTGGAATTACCCTGGCCCCTGCCCCGTTGGACGGTTGCCGCCAATCCTTTAATGCACATTCTTTTGGAGCTCCTGCCTTTGCCCGTCTCCGATTGGCTCATCGCAAGGGTGATGCGCTGGCCACCCCGCTCCTTCTAAAAGCCACACACATCCATCGAGAAACGAGAGTAATATTTCGACAAAAAAAAGCGGGAGGATTCACCCTCCCGCTTTTTTGCGTTAATCGTTACGTATCATTACCCTGCCTTATTCATTTACCACCACATATGGCAGATAGAGTGCCCGATAAGCAACGCCATTCGGAATGGAGAAAATGACAGGCGGGTTGCCGCTTACCAAAGGCGCGTTGGCGGCAACTACAAATACTGCCAACCGTTCGTTCGTACCATCAAATACCCGCACATAATAGCGTCCGTCACTCGCATTACTGCTATTTAAGCCAAAACTCGCGTTGCCGTTGGTATCGGTCAGTAAAGAACCCACGCCTTGCCCGTTCACCGTAATCGAGACCGATACATTCGGCGTAAACGCGGTAATTTGACCCGTAAAGACCGTGCCCGCCCGCCCCACAGAAGGCGTGATGGTAAAGTTAACCTCTGCCGGAGGCGCGGCATCTTTATCCCATAAATAAACATCGGCGCGAGTATTTGTATCTTCCGGCAGTAAATTGGTTGCCGCCGATGCAAAGACAATATAGCGTCCATTGCCCGAAATTTGCGGCGCGTCGGAGTTTTGGTTGCCCGGATCATCATCTTCCGTATAGGAGACCGAAATAGTGGTATTGGTCTGACGATCCCGCACAAAGATATTCGTCGTATTCCCCATGAAGTCATCCAAATCGGTAGCGGCACTGGTAAAGCTTACATACCGCCCATCATCGGATATAGAAGCCTGGGTGCTATTATCGTTGGCTTGTCCTCCCCCGGTTTCCAGTGAAATTCGTTCAATCGCATTCCCTTCCCGAACATGTAGAAAAATATCACTGCGCCCGTTATCATCCCCGCCGACAAGATTTCCATCGCCGGCTTCAAACACCACAAAGCGTCCATCCCCTGAAATTACGGGGAAGAACGAGCCTGCGGTATTATCGGTCCCATCCTGTCGCTCCGATGCCCGTTCTATATCATTTTCATCACGGTCATAAACAAAAATATCACTGCGCCCGTTGTCGTCCCCGCTAATCAGGTTCGTTGCATCGGATTGAAACGCGAGATACCGACCATCACCCGAAATAGAAGGGGTACTGGAGGTTCCATTCGTCTGCGTTCCATTCTGGGCAGTAATCCGACGTAAGGTATCATCACCGCGATTGTACAGAAAAACATCTCTAACGCTGTTGGTATCCCCGTTAACCAAATTGCTGGCATCCGATTGGAACGCAACATATTGCCCGTTATTGGAAATAGTGGCTTGTCCACAACTGTCGCCATTGCCATCATCCCCGTTAGAGGCATCGGAAAGACGGCGAACATCATTGTCTTCACGGTCGTACAAAAAGATATCAGGACGATTATTGTCATCCCCCCCTACCAAGTTACGGGCATAAGAACAGAAAACGACCCAGCGACCATCTCCTGAGATCGCGGGTTCAAAGGAACTATCATCTGCCTGGTCGCCATCGGATTGCAGGGAAACTATTTCAAACGTGTTTGACTGACGGTCGTAGACAAATATATCCGCCCGACCATTGTTATCGTTGCTGACCAGATTGGTAGCATCCGATACAAAAGTGACATAGCGACCATCACTGCTGATATCCGGTTGATAGGATTGGTTGTTACCAATCGTACCATTGGTTGCTTTGGAAATCAGATAGAGCCGACCAACAAATGACAGTTGGGCTTTTGCAGGCAATGGGGGGGAAAGTAGAGGGACTAACAGGGCAAGTAACCCGATGAGGGCAAGCACCTGCACTCCGCGCCGAACGCGAGAGGTTTTCAACAACCCTATAGACATTTTCGCCTCCTTACGAAGGTGTTTTCATTTTTTCGGTAAAATAGAGTCTTCGGATGAGCTCATCATCCGAGCCATCCCGCTTATTTGACCACAAAGCCCCGGTAATCACAAGTGCCAAATGGCGTAAGTCGAATGGCGGAGTATCCATGCTTCCAAAGAGTGTACTATCCTACCGTATAAAAGAAGTGACAGTCCTGCATCCCTTTGATATAATCAGGACTTAAGTCTGCTATATTGTAAGACAGCTGTTTTGCCGCCCGTGCCCCATCGCGTTAATTCCATGGATATAGTCACGACGCTCACCAACCGCATAATGACGTTGCGCCGCGATTCCTCACAAGGGATAGCGTTGGTGGATGCGCTTAACGAGATCACCATGGTGTTGCTTCCTGCCGATGTGGAACGGGCGTTACACTATCAGGAACAAGCGGTTACATTAGCGCATGAACTTGGCTATACGGTCGGGGTAGGATTCGCAAGACTCTCTATCGGGTGGATGCACTTCTGGCATGGCAATATCAAAATGGCATTGCAACGGGGAGGGGAAATCGCCGCGCTGGGCAATCGTCTAGGCAATTTACGTTTGAATGCGTATGGGAATGACTTATTCACCTCTACGTTGGGCGCACTGGGGCAATCGGGAGATTCCATTGGGTTTGGAATGCACATTTTGGAGTTGTTTGAGCAAGTCGGGGATCAACGGGGGGTTGCCAATGCCACCAATATGCTGGCATTGGGCTTTGCCGAATTGGGAGATATGCGCGAAGCGGAACCCCGCTTGCGCCACGCTTTGGAATTGTGGAAGGGGTATGGCGATGGCTTTGAATGTGCATTGCTTTACAACAATTTGGTGCGAATATGCACAGTTGCTCGCTCTTTTGATGATGCCTTTCGCTGGGCAGACCAGTGCGCCGTTGAATTGAAACAAACCGAAGCCGCGTGGAATCTCCGTCGTCCTCTTCCTCTATGGGCATATTTACATCGTAATATTGCCGCACTCTATCTTGCCCTTGACGACCTGAAACAAGCCGAATCCCATTGCCGCCAGAGTATTGCGGTCAATAGTGCGGATAGTGACCGCAGTATTAGTTTGCTCTGTCGGCAAAAGGCATTGTTAGGGCGAATTCTTCAAGCACAGGGTGATCTACCCCAGGCACAAGATGAATTAATTGCCGCGTTTCATCTGGCAAAGCAACATGATTTTGTGCCGCCCCAAATTGATGGTCATTATGCCCTTTATAATCTTTACAAAACGCAGGGCGATTACCCCAATGCCCTTTATCATTTAGAACAATGTCGTGTGCTTGAACGCGGGTTGTATAATCGGTATGAAAGCGACCGCAACCGCGCCCGCGATGCCCTGCGCGCCGCCACCACCGCCCGCCAACAAGCGGAAACCTTACATGAACGAAGTCGTCAATTAGAATCATTGGTAGGGGAACTCCGTACCCTGCAACACCAACTGCGCGAAATGTCCGTCCGTGACAGTCTGACTGGGTTGTACAATCGCCGCTATCTGGATGAGCAATTGCCTGATTTGTGGTATCAGCCCCGCTCTCATGGTGAAACCCTTGCTATCTTGTTGGTGGATATTGATAACTTCAAACAAATCAACGATACCTTCCGCCATCAGCTCGGGGATCAGGTGTTAATCCGACTGGCAGAAATTTTTCATTCGCTGAAACAGTTTGATGAGTTTGTTGTGCGCTATGGCGGCGAAGAATTTGTGCTGGTTCTGCCCGCCATTCACCCCACCCGCCTTCATCTACGCGCCGAACAGCTACGGGCGGCAGTCGAACAGTTCCCCTGGTATACTATTCATCCCCAATTACACGTCACTATTAGCATCGGCGTGTCCCACACAGGGCTGATTTCTGACCATCACACTCTGCTTCGCGCCGCCGATGAACACCTTTACCGCGCCAAACGCGGCGGTAAAAATCGTGTTGCTATGGCAATCTGAATACATCCTCTTGCCTCTATTCTCCGTCAGGATAGGGTAGTATTCTATTGCATAGACCATATTGCATATTGCATAGCCGACAACAGCAAATGATGTGTTGTTTATGCAATCTGCACTACTTCCGAAGAGGCATATTGTTCCACAATCCTCTTCTTCCCATCTTATGAACGCTGTCAAACCTGCCCCCGTCCGCTACCCCATCCATCTGCTGATTTTTGCATTGGTCTTTTTTGTCATGATCGTGGGCGGACGGGTGGCATTGGATCGCTTCACCCCCCCGTCCCCCGCCGCGCCCCCCCCCGCTCCGCTCAATACCGGTGATGCAGACTATGTACAACGGCTACGTGAGTATATTGCTCAAGACCCGACCAATGCAAATGCCTATGCGAACTTAGGGCTGGCGTTGCTCAGTCAGGTGCGGTTGACCAATGACCCTGCACTCTACGTGCAGGCGGAACAGGCATTTGACGAAGCCCTTAACCTTGACCCGCGCCAACCCAATGCCCTGATTGGACAGGGGCAATTGGCACTGTCGCGCCATGAGTTTACCGAAGCGTTGGTAATTGCCGATCAGATTGAAGCGATAAGCCCGCTACAGGCGGAATTGTGGGCAATCCGCACCGATGCCTATGTGGAATTGGGGCAGTATGACAATGCTATCGAAGCGGCGGATACATTAGGCAGAACAAAGCCGGGCGTTGCCGCCTATTCCCGTATTTCTTATTTGCGTGAATTACAGGGCAATGTGGAAGGGGCAATGGAAATGATGTCGTTGGCGGCGCGAAGTAGTGTGCGCGGCTCGGAAGAAATGCTCTGGACACAGGTGCAATTAGGACATCTATTTTTTAATGCGGGGCGGTATGACGAAGCCGAAATCGTTTATGCCGTTGCTACCGACCTTAACTCTGATTACGTTTATGCACAGGGCGCAATGGCGCGGCTGGCGATGGCGCGGGGTGATTTGCAGGGCGCGATTGCCATTTATGAACCCCTGGTACAACGCCTGCCACTACCTGAATTTGTGATTGCGCTGGGCGAACTGTACGAAGCCACCGGGCAACCGGACAAAGCGCAGGAGCAATACGGGTTGGTTGAGGTTCTGCAACAGTTAAATGCAGATGCAGGCATGAATGTAGATTTGGAACTGGCTTTGTTTTATGCCAATCATGGGGATAAGGAACAAGCGTTGGAACTGGCACAAGCCGCTTATGCAAGCCGCCCCTCCATTCACGCCGCCGATGCCTTGGCATGGGCATTGTATCAAAACGGGCAAGCCGCCGAAGCGCAACCCTATAGTGAAGAAGCCCTACGCCTCGGTACGCGGGATGCCGGGTTTCACTACCATGCGGGTATGATTGCCCTTGCCAACGGCAACGAAGCCGAAGGCAGAACCTATCTGGAAGAAGCCCTTGCTATCAACCCTGTCTGGAACGTACTTGAAGCCCGCCGCGCCCGCGATATTCTGGAAAAGTAATTTGCAGGTCCTTAAGACAAATCTAAGTCTACAACAAGTAATACTCTCGGTCATTGAAATAGAGAACATATACAGGCGTACCAGGCATCGGTAGCTGTTTGCCATTCAAATCATTCCGAACCTCTTTTGTCGTTCGGTGAATCGTGATGCCGTCCGGTGTGGTAAAACGATATTCTATAGTTACATCAAAATCG
>CBKYSX010000274.1:0-5888 GCA_966690745.1 uncultured Ardenticatenales bacterium | reverse complement strand
CATTTGTTGTTCCCCACCGGATAAAGTACCCGAAACTTGCCTTCTCCGTTCACGCAACCGGGGAAACATCACATACATCTTCTCTAAATCCTGAGCAATGCCCGGTTTGTCATTGCGGGTGAACGCCCCCATTTCAAGGTTTTCTTCCACACTAAGTGAGGCAAAACAGCGTCGCCCTTCGGGAACTTGCACCACCCCCATCCCCGCGATTTCGTGGGGGGGTTGATTCAATGGCTTGCCTGCCAACCGCACTTCGCCCACCGTCGGCTTCAGCAAGCCGCTAATCGTTTTCAGTGTCGTGCTTTTGCCCGCCCCGTTGGAGCCAATCAAGGTCACCACTTCCCCTTCATTGACTTCTAACGTAATCCCCTTCAAAGCGTGGATGTTGCCGTAATAGGTATGCAGATTATTTACTTCAAGCAGTGCCACCGGGACCCCCTCCTTTGCCTGCCGCGGCACTGCCGCGCCCGAGATAGGCTTCAATCACTTCCGGGTCATTTTGGACTTCGTGGGGGGTACCTTCGGCAATTTTAGCACCGTGATCCAGCACCGTGACCCGTTCGGAAATACTCATGACCACGCGCATGTCGTGTTCAATCAGCACCACCGTGACCCCTTTCTCGTCCCGCAAACGGCGCATGAAATCGGTCAATTGCGCGGTTTCGTTGGGGTTCATTCCAGCAGTTGGTTCGTCTAAGAAGATAAGATGGGGATTACACGCCAATGCCCGCGCAATTTCCAAACGGCGTTGGTCGCCATAAGGCAACGAACTCGCCAGAATATCCCCTTTGCCTTTCAACCCGACAAATTCAAGCAATTGCCGTGCCTCTTGCAATGCCCACTCTTCTTCTTTCCGCACCGATGGCGGGCGGAAAATTGCACCGAAAATACCTGTTTTCAGGCGAGTGTGCAAGCCCACCATCACATTTTCGATGGCGGTCAGGCTGTTAAAGAGGCGAATATTCTGATAGGTACGGGCAATCCCGCGCCGCGTAATTTCGTCCGGCGATAAACCTTGAATTGGCTTGCCTTCAAAGATAATATCGCCTTCTTCCGGGTTATAAAAGCCCGTAATACAGTTAAAGAGGGTAGATTTGCCCGCACCGTTCGGACCAATCACACTCGTAATGGATTGGGGGGGTACTTCCAAATCAAGCGAGTTCACCGCCACCAACCCACCGAAGCGTTTGGTAACATCGCGGATAGAGAGAAGCGAAGTCAAGAGTAGACCTCCGAAAGTAAGGGATAGAGAGTTATTAGTGAAAAGTGATGAGTGAACGGCAGAACGACGAAAGTGCTTTGATATTTTTACTGCTTGCCTTTGTCGTTCACTTTTCACTCTTCACTTATCACTTTTATCACTCGCGTTTCTGAATACGCGGCGGAATGAACCCCGCAGGGCGGAAGAGCATCATCAGGACGAGCAGAACGCCATACGCCCAGAGACGGTATTCAGCAAATTCGCGCAGAAGTTCGGGAACGCCAATCAGCAACAGTGCGCCGACAAAGACCCCCGGAATACTGCCCAACCCGCCAATAATAATGACCGCCAGTGCATTAATCGAAATCAACAGGTCGAAGGTTTGCGGCACAATGGATTGGAGTTTGGCGGCAAAAATCGCCCCGCCAAAGCCTGCCATTGCCGCGCCCGTTCCGAAAGCGAGCAATTTGGTAGCGACCAAATCAATGCCCATCGCTTCGGCGACATCTTCATCTTCCCGAATCGCCATCCATGCCCGCCCCAGCCGCGAATCGCGCAACCGTGTCGAAACAAACCAGGTAATCCCCACCGCCGCCAGAATTAAATAGTACAGAATTTCGGGGTCTTGAAATCGCAAGGTTCCAATGTTAATCGGCGGAATACGGGTTAGCCCTTGCGCTCCGTTCACAATATCTTTCAGCGCATTGCTCAGAAAGAGAATCCGAATAATTTCACCGAAGCCGAGCGTGACAATTGCCAGATAATCGCCCCGCATCTTGAGAACGGGAATCCCCAGAATAACCCCCGCAATTACGGATACCAACACCGCGATGGGCAGAGCCACCCAGAAATCCACCGGGGCATAGCCGAGGCGTTGGATGCCCTCCGGCGAGGTAAGCATTCCAACCGTATAAGCTCCGATGGCAAAGAACCCCACATAGCCGAGGTCGAGCATCCCGGCAAAACCAACAACAATGTTCAGCCCCAATGCCATCATAATCCCGAGGAGCATCACGTTATTGGCAACTTCGGAAGGGAACCGCCCGACAAAGAAGGGCAATGCAAAGAGAAATACCAGCCCCAGTACCGTTCCGAAAATTCGGAGTCCCCGTTGGGTAGCGGGGGACTGGATGGCAACTTGAGAGCGAACCCGTTCCCCTAACATAGAGCGACCCAATGTATAGAGGAAGGGGGCGATAAAAACAATCACGGTTCCCACCGTCGTCAAACCGCTACGTCCGAAAAAGAAACGGCGTGCATCCTGCCCTAGACCGGTTTGGATCACAAGCGCGGTAAGGTCTTGGAGCAAGCCGATCACAAACACGCCCCCCATCCCCGCCAGTACCGCGTTACGCCACATGACGGGCATCACATACAATGCCGCGCCAATGGCTCCGGTTAATGCCCCTGCTACCAGAATCAGGGGAATCCCTACCGCGAGGCTTTCCGCGTTCTCAAAGGTTAGCAAGTTGTATAGCATCGGCGAGGCGTTGACCAATATGGAACGGAAGTTAATCACGCTCCCTAGTGCAACAAAGATAGCGAGGATGAGACTGCCCGATAGCCCGGCAAGTGCCCCCATCAAAATTGAACTGACAGGGTTGCTGTTTTCCCGGCTGATATGACGGGCGGCAAACCAGCCCGCCAATCCCATCAATCCATAGACAATCGCCTGCCCCGAATTGAGCACCCCGGCGATGATAAATCGTTCACTTAATGCCCCCGCCAAACCAATCAAACAGACGATGAGGGCGAAGGTTCCAAACGCCAGCCCCTGTTGCAACACAGGTTGTAATGCCGGGAGTGCCGGGGCGCGTTCGCGCATTGCAATCGTTTCGGTTGCCATGCCAATCTCTCCTTATGCCTTTTTCTTTGAGAGCCGTTCGCCGATAATACCCGTCGGGCGGAAAATCAGAATCAGCACCAGCATGGTAAAGGCAATCACGTCTTTTAGTTGGTTTGCGGCAGGAATACCCAACCCTTCCAAAAAGAGAGCGGGACCCAATGATTCTACTACACCGAGAAGCAAGCCCCCGACCATTGCCCCCGGAATATTGCCAATGCCCCCCAACACGGCGGCAGTGAACGCTTTAATGCCGGGAATAAAGCCCATAAAGAAATGGACTTGTCGGAAAATGAGCGCGTATAATATCCCTGCCACCCCTGCCAATGCCCCGCCCAATGCGAAGGTAATGACAATGGTGCGGTTGACATCTACGCCCATTAATGCCGCCGCGTCACGGTCTTCGGCAACGGCACGCATCGCTTTTCCAGTTTTGGTACGTTGCACAAAATAATACAACGCCGCCATCATCACCACCGCCGCCACAATCACAATCACGCGGGCTTTGGCGATGCCAATAGGACCGAACATGAATTCCCCTTGCAGGGCTTCGATCACAGGGTAAGATTTATTGTTTGAACCATAGAAGCCGCGGAAGGTGTATTGGAGAAAAAAGGATGCTCCAATCGCGGTAATTAAAGGAACTAACCGGGGTGCACCCCGGAGCGGACGATAGGCTATCCGTTCTACCAGAACGGCAATGGTCATTGAAACCACCACCGCCAATATCGTGACAAGCAGAAGTGCCACGAACGGGTTTTCTGCTAAGAATCCTGAACGGTTGAAGGCATCCGCCAGAAAGAAAGCGGTAAACGCGCCGCCCATAAAGACTTCGCCGTGGGCGAAGTTAATCATCCGAAGAATCCCATACACCATCGTGTAGCCGAGCGCGATGAGAGCGTACACACTGCCTTGCGTCAAGCCGGACATGACAAAATCCAGCCATTGACCGCCGCTATATTTGCCCGCCGCTAAGGAACGTGCCGACCCGATCAAAATCAGCACGATGAGCAAAATACCCACCGCCCGCATGATGAGCGTCGTCCATGAAATCCGTTCAGCCCATTTTGGCATAAAGTCGAATCCTTTGTGAAAAGAAAGAGGGAAGAAAGGAGAGTAAAGCGAGACGTTTTGGTGTTGTTCTCCCCTCTCCGCTCTCCTCTCTATTTTCTTATGCAAGTGGGAGCGACCTTTAGGGTCGCTCCCACAGGGGTTCGGCATTCAATTACGGTTGGAAGATCGGCGCGGGCGGCCAGTTCGAGTCGGGGTCGGAAGCAATTTCGGAGGTAACCTGGAAGATTGCCAATGCTTCACCGGTGGCACAGTCGCCATTTGCCTGACAGGTCAACACACCGGTCAGACCTTCAAAGCCGGAGGTGGCAAAGACCGCATCGCGCAGGGCTTGACGCGGAATGTACAGCGTACCGCCGGATTCAACCGCAACCGCTTCGATAGCATCCATCAACATGTTGGCGGCATCGTAAGCGTGAGCGTGGAAACCGGAGGGCGGTTGCGAACCGTATTTTTCAACGTGCGCCGCTACAAATTCATCATACGCCGCACCTTGCACGAACGGACCGGAGAGATAAACGTTTTCCGCCGCCGCACCGGCGTTCTTCACATAGTCAATCGAGAAAGCACCGTCTGCGGTCATCAATGCGGTTTCTTCCATACCTTCTACATCGGCGACTTGCGTTGTAATGAAGGCGGCTTCAGCCGTAAAGATGGGGAAGTACATCACGTCCGGGGCGTTGGCACCAATGGTGGTCAACACCGGGGTCATGTCGGTATCACCAACGTTGACGGCTTCCTGATTGGTGATGGTTCCGCCGAGGGCGGTGAATTCGTCAGCAAAGACTTGTTGCAGACTTTCGGCGTAGATCGAGCCGTCGTGAACCGTGGCGGCAGTCCGTGCGCCCAATTCATTGTAGGCATATTGCGCCGCGACAGCACCCTGGAAGAGTTCGTTGTGGGCGGTGCGGAGATAGCCTGCGTATTCGGCGGGGCGATCATCGGCAGTCAAGTCAGGGGCGGTGTTGCTGGGCGACACCATGGTTAACCCTGCACCGGTGATCAACGGAATGGTGGAGCGGGCGGCACCGGAACAGCTGGTACCAACAACAGCGACAATCGTAGTGTCAGCGGCGATGCGCTGACCGGCGGTTTGACCCCCTTCGGGGCTACAGCCGTCATCTTCTTTCACCAACGTAACATCGTGACCCATGATTTGACCACGTTGTTCGATGGCGATTTCCACCCCGTTTTGGCTGTCCAACCCGAGGGAGGCGTTTTCACCCGAAATGACAAGTGCCGATGCCAATTTGATGGGGTCGCCTTCGGGAATTTCGACACAGCCTAGTGCGTCTGTACATTCGTACATGCCGCCATCGTCTGTACCGGGGTCCGCCGGGGCTTCGGTCGCCATAGGCTCTTCACCACCGGTTTCAGCCGTAGGTTGGGTGGCTTCGCCGCCGGTTCCTGTTGTTCCGCCACATGCCGCCAGCACCATTGCCAACAGCAACATCAATACAACCGTAAACTTACGCATCTTTTCTCCTCCTTAAGGTATGCGCGAAAAAGGTGTTGCTTTGCCCGTTCGCTGATGGGGATACCCGTTTCAGTCAGCATAGGTAAAGCAACGGCTCTGTCGTCTTACGGGTACGACAGTATGCGCCATTATACGGGGGAAGGTTCAGGATTGGCAAATTATCTCACCCTAACATCGTTCGCCTTTGCGAACAAAACTCTCTCCGAATCGAATGCCGTCCTGTCTGACCCTTCTATGGCGCAAGAGCGGCTATTGTTACACAGTAAAAATTTTTTAACAAAACTTTTGCCACGCCT
>CBKYSX010000273.1:0-5895 GCA_966690745.1 uncultured Ardenticatenales bacterium | reverse complement strand
TGTTTTGATTGATGAATTGACTGTCACAATGCCCTCCCTTACTCCTCTGAACAAGTATGGCATACCCGTGCGACATTTTCTGCCGTAGTGAGAATAGTATGCGGGGAGAGCGTGTACTTTAGGTGAAGAAAGCGGGCGGCAAGTATGACAAATTTTTCATATTTACCCTTTACCCCAACAGATAGGGCTATAGCGTGTGGGCAAACGGATATTTAGGGGGTTTTGGGAGGAACGATCACGAGAATATAGCGGCAGGTCTTATCCCCGGCATTCTCATAACGATGGGGAACATCCGCACGGAAATATAAAACATCCCCTTCTTCTAAAAGGTAAACTTCCTCATCTAAAGTCACCCGAACGTTGCCTTGTTCTACTACCAGGTATTTCTCGGTGGGGTAAGGATGGGCGGCGACACTCCCCGAACTGCTTCCTGCGGGAATCACATGGCGAATCAAATCCACCATCCCCCCTTCAAAAGCGGGAAACATATGCCGTTCAAAACCTGTTTCTGAATTGCGAAAAACCAATTGTTGCGCTTTGGAAACCTTTACCGCTTGTTGCCGTTCCTCCACCCCCACCAATTGAGAGAGGCTTAAATTAAGGGCAACAGCAATCTTGGCGACGACCACCAATGTCGGATTGTTCTCGCCCCGCTCAATTTTGGAAAGCATAGCGCGACTCACCCCCGACAAATCGGCAAGGGTCTCGAGGGTTAAATTTTGTTGGGTACGGAGGTCGCGGATGCGTTTACCCAATTGTTGCGCCGCCGTTGCCTCTACTATATTAGAATTATCTCTTGACATAGGTATTCTAGTATGGTATCTTAATCATCCACTATAGTGGAAATCCCTCTTTTCGGAAAGCGAACGACTTTCAACCACAGAGAACACAGAGGTCACAAAGAACACGGAGAACGACAGGTATTTTACTTTCAGATTGGTCGTTCTTTGTGACCTCTGTGGTGAACCTATACTGTCGTTTCTGCTTTCTGCGTCCCGCTTTCCGCCGTTCAGCATACCTCTAACGTTAGGAGAACCCAAATGAATGTAACCTTTGACAATCCGCAAGATGTTCCCGCCCCGGTGGGTGCTTATTCCCATGTCGCACGGGTGGAAGTTGGCGATGCTGTTTTTCTCTATTTGTCGGGACAGGTTGCTCAGGACCATGAAGGCAATGTCGTAGGTGTAGGCGATATGTACGCTCAAGCCGTATGTGTGCACGACACCATCCAAGCCATTTTGGGAGTGCATGGCGCAACCATGAGTGATGTTATCAAAATTAGTACTTTCGTGACAGACATGAGCCAACTTGCCTCTATTCGCGGCTTGCGAACCACCTACTTCACTGCGCCCTACCCCGCCAGCACCCTCGTGGCTGTCAGTGCGTTGGTCCATCCTGACTGGCTGATTGAGATGGAAGCAGTTGCGGTGGTGCAAAAATAATACGGGGTTCCCTGCTCTAATGAAGATTAAGAATTAGGTCACGTAACCCTGTAGGGGCGTACCCTTGTGGTCGCCCGCTTTTAGGCAGAGAAATGAGGGCGGGCACAAGGCACCGCCCCTACAGACGATGTTATGGCGTTATTTTCTTAACTTCCATATAGTGCCGTGAAATCCTACTAACGAAAGGACGATAGATGTCAACGATAGCATTTTTAGGTCTGGGTGTCATGGGCGAACGGATGGCGCGGAACCTGGTCAAGGCGGGGCATACTGTCACCGTCTATAATCGCACAGCTTCCAAAGCCGAAGCATTGGTGGCAGAAGGGGCACAGATGGCAACCACCTCGCACGAGGCGGTAAGAAACGCAGAGGTCATTATCAGCATTGTGGCGAACGATGCCGCCTCGCAAGCGATCTGGTTAGGGGAAGAGGGTGCCATTGCGGGAGCAACAGAAGGGGCAATCGCTCTGGAATGTAGCACCCTTTCCCCTACATGGGTCGCAGAATTGGCACATCTTACGACCAACAGAGGTTTGACCTTTGTGGATGCCCCGGTGATGGGCAGTACCGATGCCGCGGCTGGTGCTATGCTGAAATTTTTGATGGGTGGACATACTGAGACCATTGAGCACCTTCGCCCTGTATTGCTGAGCATGGGAAATGAGATTTTCCATTGTGGGGCAACCGGTTCCGGCACGGCAATGAAATTGGTCTACAACACCATGCTGGCAATTCAGATGGCGGCATTGGGTGAAGTTGTAGGGTTGGCAGAGCGGGCAGGTCTGGATGCCGCCCTCGCCACCCGCGTTCTCAGTACGGGCGGCACTGCCAGCCCCTTGATTCAACGCAGTTCTGCCAGCGTGGTCGCCCGCGACTATGGCAATCCGGGATTTCAACTGCAACACATGCGGAAAGATGTTACCTATGCGTTGCAAATGGCGCAGACAGTTGGCGCGGCATTACCCATCGCCGCCGTAACGCGGGAACTGTATCAACTTGCGGGCGCAAAGGGCTATGACACGCTGGGGATGGCGGCTGTCGGGGAAGTGGTACGGGAATCGAAAAAGGAGCTATAATGGCATAGTCCATAGTGCATAAACGACATTATGTTCTATGCCATCTACCCTGTCCTCCACCTAAGTATCCCCTCCCCCTATGAACACCCTCTGGGCAGTAATTACCGTGATGTTGATTGCCACGATGGTCAAAGCCTTGTTTGGCTTTGGCGAAGCATTGGTGGCAATGCCCCTTTTAACCCTGTTTATGGGGGTTAAAACCGCCACTCCGTTGGTGGCATTAATGACCACCACAACAACTGCCGCCTTGCTCTGGCAAAATCGGCGTAACGTGGAATTGGGATCGGTGTGGCGGTTGATTGTAGCGGCGGTGGTCGGGGTTCCTATCGGGGTTTATTTCTTGCGTGTTGTGCCGGAAATGATCGTCACCAAAGGATTGGGCATCATCCTCATTCTTTTTGGTGCCTATTTTCTGGCGCAACCTGTCCTTTTCCGCAAGGGCGAAGGCAACTCCCCCTCTCCCTTACTCCGTTTGCAAGATGAACGTTGGGCGTATGCGTTCGGATTGATGGCAGGGATTCTTGGCGGGGCGTATACCGTCGGCGGACCCCCTGTGATTATGTATGGAACCATGCGCGGTTGGTCGCCGGAACAGTTCCGGGCAGGGGTGCAAAGCAGTTATTTGCCCATCAGCATCCTCACTCTCATCAGTCATGGGATTTCGGGGTTGTGGACCCCGCAGGTCGTGCAAACCTATCTCCTTGTGATTCCGGTGGGACTCATCGCAACCACCCTCGGCAACCGTCTCAGCCATCGCCTGCCCGCGCAACAGTTTCGCGTGTTGGTCTACGGATTGCTGGTTGTGCTGGGCATCTTGATGGTGGTGCGATAAATCCAAACAAAAAAAGAGGGGCGTACTCAGGTGAGTACGCCCCTCTTTTACTATATCGGTGAAACTTACCGTTTTGACCGTAGCGCAACGACGGTTGCTGTCACGACCAACCCCAACACCCCCCACCACATCCATGCTGTCGCCGGAACGCCGCCACTGCTCATATCCGACAGTGAAAGGGCGGTCGGAACAGTGTTATTACGGAGAAGGGTAATTTCGTCGGCGGTTTCGTCAATCAGGGCAATATCAATATCGCCGTCATTGTCGAAATCGAACATCACCGCACAGGATGAGGAATCGGTGGGTGTAAAGACTTGATCCAATGTGAAGTTCCCATTGCCATCATTGACATAGAGACTTAAGGAGCCGAAGTATGCCGAAAGCGTCCAATCCAAGTCGCCATCGCCATCCACATCGGCAACATCGGTAGAAAGCGGAAACTGATCGGTAGGGACGGTGGTCGGGTTGCCCATCGTGCCATTCCCGTTCCCCAATAAAATCGCGCCGTTGTCATCCACACTATTGGCGGACATGACATCTTCGTGACCATCGCCATTCATATCGGCAGTGGTAATCATCCATACCGCACCGCCCGACGGTTTGCGGTCGGTCATGGTAAAGGTACCAGTGCCATCGTTGGTCATAATCAGGATTTCGGGGCTGGAAGCATGTTGCGTGCCCACAACCAGGTCCAACAAGCCATCTTCATTCATGTCGGCGGCATAAAGTCCCCATTCGTCATTGTCACCGCTTTCAAAGTAGGTCGGTGCGCCGAAAACCCCGTTACCATCATTCAACAACAGCGCAAGGTTGCCCACCCCGCCCGTGCTGGCAACCACAATATCGGTATCGCCATCCCCCTCGGCATCTAATACCGCCACACCACGCGGCAGGGAGCCAACGGGAATTTCAGTATTCCCACCAAACGAGCCATCCCCATTCCCCAACAACACGGAAATACTGTTGGTCGAGATATTCACAACCACCATATCCGCATCGCCGTCACGATCAAAGTCGGCGGGTTCGCTGGGGCTGGCTTGAATATTGACCGGGGTCGTGGGGGTGAGCATATCAGTGAACAAGCCCGTGCCGTCTGCTTCGTTCAAGAAAATCCGTACATCGGCGGTATCTTCGTTAATAACAATCAAATCGCCCCAGCCGTCATTGTTCAGGTCGGTTGCGCCACCCCCGTAAGAGCGAGTGTTTTCGCCCGGAGTGGTGCGCGTAGAGAAGACATCAATACTGGTATATTCCCGTCCGCTCGGCGCAACCGATGTCCAGAATTGGAAGGAATAGCCCCCGACACGAAGCGGCGTGTTGTCTGCCCCTTCAATGGCGGTGCTTAGGAACATCGTCACCGATTCACCCGGCATGAGCGGGGTTGCAGGGGTCAATGTTACGGTCTGGTTGCCATTACTGAAACTGTAGGTTCCATGAACCGTACCGCTCCATTTACCAAAGCCCCAGAAAGAATTTGCCGTAATCGTCGCGGGGTCAATCGCCCGGTCAAAGGTTACAGAAATCGGACTGTTGATCGGGGCGTTCAGAATGCGGGCGGCGGGTGAAGTGGAAACCACCGTCATCCCTTCCCCGGCGGCAGACGTGGTAGGGGGGGTAACCATCAACAACATCAGCAAGGCGATAAACGTGGCGGCGAGGGTGTGCAAGGCACGGGACATAAGCTCTCCTTGCGGGGGAGTGAGTTGTGAGTAGAAAAGAATGTTTGACCTGCGGCGACTATACCATGAGACGGGGAAAGCTTCAATAGAACTGTATTGGGTTTTACATTCATTCCTCAGTGTCGGGAAGCAAGGTGTCCGCACCCTTTAGCCGATATAGAACCAGATGCTCACTATTGTATCCTGCATAGAAAGCACAAATGACGAATCCCAATGCCGCTATGCCTACCCATACAAGCGTATCGCTCACCTCCGAACGAAGTTTTACCACAAACCAATGGCTCAATAACCACAATCCCAACCATCCCAGCCCTACAATTTGATTTTTAGGCAGAGGTGGTTGGCTTTCTTGAATCAATACCTTGCTCCGATGGTTCATCAATGTATGCCAATCATTAAATCGGATACTGGCAACCAAAAATCCCACCGCCACCCCGACAACCAAAAACGTTGCTTTTATGGTTCCTTCAATAGGAAGCAACAACACGAAGGCGAGAGCAAGTCCTCCACTGACGGTGGCTCTCATTTTATAGGAACGGAGTTCTTTATAGGGTTCTACCAGTTGATGAGTTGTCCCGGATGTCAGGGAAAAAGTAGATGGCTTCGCTTTGGGCTTATGAAGATAACGAACCCATCCTACGTAACAAATCACCTGGAACAAATAAATGCCCATTACAAGTAATAAATCCATCTTTATCCTTTCATTAGGTTCGGTTCTTTTAATTGCCACAATTGATAGTTACCTTCATTATAGCAACAATGGTCTGTAATTTCATCCTGTAATGTTCTGTGCATGGGGATGACATCGCCCCTTCGTTGCGGTGTATATCTCCCCACCTGTACCTTAAAATGCCCTCTCCCTTACT
>CBKYSX010000272.1:0-5904 GCA_966690745.1 uncultured Ardenticatenales bacterium | reverse complement strand
CGTGCCCTTTGTGCCTTCGTGTCCTTTGTGGTATCCGTAATCCGTTTCCCCTTTTGCTACAATAGGGAACAGAACTCGTCACCTACAGGAACATGTTATGCCCATCGGATACGTAGACCGCGCCTTCCCCGACCATTACCGCCCCGCCTTAGCAGAAGTTGCCTTTGCCGCCGCCCATAGCTTTGGCGCGTTGCAATACATGGTACACCCCAACGTACCGGGGCGACCCCAACAACCCGATGTTCCCCTGAATGACCTGCGGGATGCCCTCGCCGCCGCCGCCATTATCCCGACCTTGGAACTCAATTGCCGCGTCACCGACAGCGGGCATCTCCCCGATGGGCAAACGCCCATCGCATTGCTGGAATCCTTTTTGCCCTTCATCCGCACCCTCGGCTGTCCGCACGTTCACCTTCACGCCACCGCCGCCGCGCCCTTCGATACCCCCACTCAAACCCATGTAGAAAATACCCTGATTGAACAATTCGCGCTGGGGGTGGAACGGGCAAAAACCGATGGCTTCACCTTCGCCTTTGAACACAACGCCCCCGGCGACCACAACGGGCGACTCTTTGCCAGCCCCACACGATGCGCCGATGCGCTTGCCGCTGTACCGGGGCTGGGCTTTGTCTGGGATTGGAACCACACCCACCCCGACGATGCCCCCGGCTTTATGGCGTTAGCACCCGCCGTCACCCTGGTTCATGTTTCCGATACGCCCCTGCCCGCCGTCAACCACCACCTACCCCTCGGCGGTGGCACGGTCAATCTTGCCCCCTACTGCCGCGCCCTTCAACAAGCCCACTTCAACGGTGTAATAATTCTGGAAATCGGAGGCTTGCCCGTATCGGGGGGATATGGCAAAGACAAAGACACTGCCCTCATCGAATCCAAACACCACATCGAAATCGCGTTACAGAATACGCAACCCTAACATAGAAGCAGAGGTGAATTGACCCCGTTCAATACTGCAACTGCGTTGACAACAGAGGATGTATACAGGGATTGCAACCGGGGACACGGCACTAAAGTGACTTCGCTCCGCGCATGTGCTACGCACACTATAAACCCATCACTTACGAGATTCCGCAGGGGACGGGTCTATAGCCCCGCCTCTTTAGAGCAGGGAGAACCGGTTTCCCATCGCTCCATCTTTTGTGGTGTGTCGTGAATGGAAGGGGGAAGGGTGGTGGGTCGCCGTTTTCCCGTTTCTCCTTTCCCATTCCCCCTAGCCACCCGGCTAGGTAACAGCCTGACCCTCCGCACAGCCAAAATGCCCCCCACCTGCCCGATGTGGCACGGGGGGCAATTCGGTATCCTATGGTCAAGTAAGCAATAACGCTTACCACTGATGAAATAAACATCAAGCCGATGCGGAAGGGAAGCCGCGTCCTTGATAGAAAGTAGTGCCATGAACGCCCTGTTTACTCGTCCTTCTCGTGAAATCCAAGACCCCCCCATCGCCAAAATGCTCTTCAGTGACACCCGCTCGGCGTGGTTGTGGCTCGTCCTTCGCTTGTGGCTCGGTTGGGAATGGTTTAGCCACGGTTTGGAAAAAGTCCAAGACCCGGGGTGGCAAACCGGTAGCTCGGTACGCGGCTTCTGGGAACGGAATATCGTCGTCGCCGAAGGGGCACGCCCGACCATCGCCTTTGATTGGTATCGCGACTTTCTCGCCTTCCTCTACAACACCGACAGCCACACCTGGTTCGGTCCGTTGGTCGCCTGGGGTGAACTGCTCGTCGGGGTCGGCTTAATTCTTGGGGCGTTCGTGGGTATCACTGCCTTCTTCGGAGCCTTCATGAACTGGAACTTCATTATGGCAGGTGCGGCAAGCACCAACGGGTTGTTCCTGGTTCTGGCAATCCTGCTGATTCTGGCATGGAAAGTCGCGGGCTACTACGGTTTGGACTACTACCTTCTGCCGAAAATCGGTACACCGTGGAAAGCCACCGAAAGCAATCGTCCAACGGCGGCTTCTACACCCAAGGCACGGCTTTCGTAGCCTAAACGATTCGGAACTCAATCCAACATTCTAAGGAAATTCAGAAAGGGTGGAGCGTGGAACACCGCGCCCCACCCTCTTTAATGAAAGCGAACATTTACCATGACGACTGTATCTCGCCGCCAATTACTGCAACGTGCCGGAACCGGGGTCGCCGCGCTGGGGGTGCTCACCGCCTGTACCCAAACCACCTCCGGGCTAACCGTTCCCCCCACCCGTACCTCTGCCAACAATACCCATAGCGATAGCCACACCCCCGTCCCGGCGGATCAGGCAAACGCCCCCGCCGCGCAAACCACGCCCACCAAAACCCCGCGTGAACAAGCCGACGAAATGGATGCGATGCACGAAGCAGGGGTCAAGTATTTTGTGGAAAATGCGGGCAAAGACCCCAATTTCTGGAACTTCCCGCTTGAACATCGCATGGATGGGGATGTAAAAGTGTTTGAAGTCACCTGTACCGAATTGGATTGGGATGTTGGCGGGGGGCAAATGATGAAAGCCATGGCGTATAACGGCATTGTGCCCGGTCCTGAAATCCGCGTCACCGAAGGGGACAAAGTGCGGATTATTTGCCACAACGAAATGAACGAAAGTACCGCGATTCACTATCACGGGGTACGCCTGCCCTATACGATGGACGGGGTGCCTTTTATCACCCAACCCCCCATCAAACCGGGCGAATCCTTCACCTATGAATTTACCATTCGGGAAGGCAACGCCGGGTCGCACATGTACCACAGCCACCACAACGCCGCCGAACAAGTCACCAAAGGGCTGATGGGCGCGTTCATTATCGAACCGAAGAACAAAAGCAATTATCCGGTGGTTTCTGCCGATTACACCATGATTCTAAACGATTCCGGCATCGGGCTAACCATCAATGGGCGTTCCTTCCCCCACACCCAACCCATCATCGCCAAACTGGGGGATAAAATCCGGGTACGCTACCTGAACGAAGGGTTGATGATTCACCCCATGCACCTGCATGGTATTCCCCAACTGGTGATTGAGAAAGATGGCTACCCCCTGCCCCAACCCTTCTGGTGCGACACGCTCAATATCGCCCCCGGCGAACGGTGGGATGTGCTGGTTGATTGTGACGACCCCGGCGTATGGGCGTACCACTGCCACATTCTTTCCCATGCGGAATCGGCACATGGCATGTTCGGCATGGTCATTGCCCTCATCGTGAACGAATAAGGTCACGCATCTTTCGACCCTTTGCGGTTGTCTGGCAACGATGGTCCCCCCGACGATGCCATTCAACAAAAAAGCGCGGCTAGGGGTGTCTAGCCGCGCTTTTTTTATTGTACGGCAACTGTAGGGGCGTACCCTTGTGGTCGCCCGCGTCTGGCGACTCCCTTCTACAATCATCCTTCAACAGGCAGAGCCACCGCAATCAGCTTTCCCTTTGCTTCGGTTTTCCGCAAAATCCAGAGAAATAAAAGCAAGGTCGGAACCCCACCCGTGAGCGTATGATGGAGCAAATGGGTACGGCTATACACACCATTCATGCTTCCAAATTCTGTGAACACTTGTCGGCATATCCCTTGTGTTGGGGGTTGCCCGCCCCACGGTACACTCCAATCGGGGGTTCTCCACCCCCGACCAATCACCCAATCACAGGGAACCACATAATGCGAAAAGAGCTCCGCCCCCAAAACCACAGTCACCGCCCCCGCCAAAACGAGAATCCGCCGCGCCCCAACCTCCCACTGTCCGCGTATGAGGTTGTATACACCCCATAAAAAGGCGGGTACTGCCAACAGCACCGCTCCCAGATAAGCAAAAGCAATAAGAACAATCGGAATATTGTAGACCGTCCAATCTACATTTCTGCGCCAGATGACCGCGACAACGATTCCGGCAACTACGCCAAATATCACCGCCCCGACGAGGAGCCGCACGGACCACTGTGCAAATTTGTCAGCAAAGGTTGACATAGCATCCTCCTGCACACTATTACACGTCACGATATATCGTATGACGATATAATAATCCAAAAGAAGCGTAGAAGTCAAGTAATATTGCCGACAAAACAAACGCGGCTAGAGGTATCTAGCCGCGCTTTCTCTATTTCGACTGATGAACGCTTAGGAACGTCGGGTACGGCGCAGGAACAATAGCCCCGCTACCAACACCAATCCCAACGGTGCTACCAGCCACATCGGGGTTGCCGTTCCTACCGTCAGCGTATCCAACGTCACGGCGGTGGGCGGGGTGCTTCCCGTAGAGAAGACCCATGCCCCCGAAGCCGCCCCCTCACCACAATCGTTGGTCGGGGTAACGCGCCAGTAGTAGACCGTATTGGCTTGCAGAGCCGTCCCCGCCGTATAGGTGGTTAAGGTAGTCGTAGCCGACAACACTATAGTGCTAAAACCAACATCCGTTGCCACCTCGATCACGTAATAATCGCTCTGGCTGTCCCCTGCCCAGGTAAAGGTCGGCGTGGTGGAAACCGTTGCCGATCCATTCGCGGGCGAACTCAGTGTGGGCGCGGCGGCAGTGGTTTGGACATGCAACTCTAATGTATCGGTGTGAGTCGTCGCTGAAGCTACGCCGCTTACCACCATCGCTGTGGTTCCCGCAGTCAATCCACCCGTTCCCGTCACCAGCATTTCTACAACCGCATCAGGGGTCGCGGGGTTTGGCGTGAAGGCAACCGTCGTTCCGGCGGGGTTGCCTGCCGCGCTCAATGTCACAGGGGAGGCGAACGTCCCAATCTCGTTGACGTTAATCCAATATTCCCCTGTATCCCCGGCGCAGATTTTTTCGGTGCGCGGTGCCCCTGTTACACTGAAGTTGTTGGTCACGCCACTACAATCCGCCCCCGTCAAAATCCCGCGGACACAGAAAGCATGGCGAATCGCATTGCCGTTCGCGCCTCCGTTTACATCCACATCGGCTTGCACCAATGCGGTTGCCGCATCGGGCATATCGGCGGCGGCGGGAACCGAGAAATGGTGTTCAAAAATCACCTGATCGGCGGTGCGCCCGCCAATCGAACGGCGAATATCCCACAATGCCCGCGACCAGATTTCGCCATCGGCGTGTACCGAACTGTTGGTCAGATCTTCGGGATAATGTTTCGTGCCATCAGTGCGGCGCAGACAGGGCGGATTGTCGCCGCTATAAGAAGTGGCATCCCATTCGCCCACACAGGCGTTGTTTTCCCGTTGGTGGTCGAAATCCCCATCGTCGTAATAAACGGTCACGGCAAGATAATCCCCCCACCCTTCGCCCATCGCCCGCATCTGAAAGCTCGTACCCCACGAGGCGTTCTGGTTGTAATGGATCGCGTGTCCGTATTCGTGCGCCACAATTTCGGCATCTTCGGCATCATCCACGCCGCCATTGCCAAAATGCACCGCATCGTTGCCGGTGCTATAGAAGCTGTTGTCGGCGGTATACCAATGCGCGTTTGCCAGCGAGGGGAAATCCCGAATCCCGTTATTATCGGGACCATCATCATCAAAACCGAGGCTGTGGATATACCGTTGGATGCGGTCAATCGAGCTGTACACTACCACTTGCTCAAAGCGTTCGTCGCTCCGGTCATACAGATAAACGCGGTTGGCTTCATTCGCATCCACATCCGGGATGGTCGGGCTGTTCAGCGTCGAAAGGTCGGCAAATTCCCCTTTAATTAAGCCTGTCCCCGCATCCAACCCTTGCAACGTCACGGGAATCCGGGCGGCATCCAATGCAGGGCTGGTCGCATCGCCGTTGTCGTCAAGCGTCACATCCCCGGTTTGTTGTACAGGTTGCGGCTCGTAGCTAAAGCCCGACCCTTCATCCAATGCGACACGGTTCTCCTGGAACAGCACATCGCCCGATGCCGCATCTACCAGCGTGTAAAAATCCCCTAACGGGGCATCGCTAAAAACGGTGACTTC
>CBKYSX010000271.1:0-5911 GCA_966690745.1 uncultured Ardenticatenales bacterium | reverse complement strand
TTAAGAGTTTTGATGAAGTAGATTTGCAAACGATGTGGAATCTGCCGCAGGGGGTATACCTGGATAACTTTCAAGCGGCATTTGAAGCCTTATCGCCTAATCTGTGGAATAGTGTCCAATTGGTCGTTCCCGCCGCGCTGATTTCCGCCTTTCTTGGCTCTATCAATGGCTTCATCCTTGCCAAGTGGAAATTTCCGGGCGCAGATTTTATTTTCCCCTTTATTCTGTTCGGGATGTTCATTCCCTATCAGAGTATTCTGATTCCACTGGTACAGTTCATGCGAACGACTCCTTTTTATGGAACCATTTGGGGGCTAATTCTCACTCATGTTATTTACGGATTACCGATTACGACGCTGACCTTCCGCAACTATTTCGCCTCGGTTCCGAAGGAGTTGATTGAAGCGGCAACAATAGATGGGGCAGACCTGATTAGAACCTATCTCTACATCCTGCTCCCGATTTCCATTCCCAGTTTTGTAGTGGTATTGATCTGGCAATTTACGGCGGCATGGAATGATTTTCTGTTTGCGGTGGTGCTCACCCGACCCGAAAATTGGCCCGTCACAGTGGCACTCAACAACATGGCGGGAAGCCAAATTATTGCGTGGAATGTGCAGATGGCGGGAGCATTTTTGGCGGCATTGCCAACGTTGCTGGTTTACATCTTTCTGGGGCGATACTTCTTACGCGGCTTGATGGCGGGGGCTTTGAAGGGATAGCTTTGACCCTTCTTATAAAGCAAAATCCCCGTTTCAGGTACGACTTCTGAAATGGGGATTTTTATTTGCCTGGGAGGATGGACATTGCACTCCCCCCGCCTCATGCTATCATCTAGCCCCTTTGCCATTCCAATGGAAAACAGGTTCTATTTTCATGAAGCAACACTTCCTTGTAGGGCTACTCTTACTGTTTTTAACTGCTTGCGGAGGCGATGAAACTCCGCCTGTTACCCCCACCACCGAAGCGGTGGTGGAACCGGGGATTGCGACGATTACCCCGCTTCCGGCGACGGAGGTCGCGGTAACCACCGTGCCACCAACCAGTGCACCCGTGCCATCCGCCACCACTGCGCCGACCATGACAACAGCGGCAACGGCAACCCTTGCCCCCACTGCCACCCCTGATTATCTAACCAGCCCGCCGGTGCGCGGAGCCAGTCCGGGACGGATTACGAATCGCAAAGAGTATCCGCCGGGGGCATATGAATTTATCCATGACCAGTTCAGCGTTCCCGCCCCTGCCGGAAATGTGCCGCCGGACTACCTGGCCGGGTTACCGGGGGTTCCCGATGGCACTTGCCCCCTGACGGGCGAACAAGCCACTGCCGATGTCGCCACCCGCCGTCCAATTAACATTCGGGTGGACAATTCCGCCGACGGGCGACCCCAGGCAGGGATGGAAAATGCCGACGTGATTTGGGAAGCGTTGGCGGAAGGGGGTGTGACGCGCCTGACAGCCACCTATCATTGCCGCACCCCCGGCACAGTGGGTCCGATTCGGTCGGCGCGGTTGATAGATTTACAACTGACCCCCATGTTAGAGGCGTGGCTGGTACATGTGGGCGCAAGCCAGCAAGTCACCGATATGATCTGGGCATCGCCCTATGCAGACCGTTCAATTAACGAATGGGCGGGCGACCCTGCCTTTTTCCGTATCAATAACCCGCCTGTGGGGTGGTTGGCAACTTACACCAATCTCAACTTGATTCAAGGGGTTACGTTGAACAAGGAGAATGCCACCCTTTCTACGCCGTTACGCGGCTGGCAATTTAGCCCCGCGTTGCCCACCGGGGCAATAGGCGGTGCCAATTCGATTTCGATTCCCTATTTTCCCAATTCGGGAAGCGTGGTGAATTACCGCTACAATGCAAGTACCGGAAAATATTTGCGGTATCAGGGACAGGGGGCGCACACCATGCAATCGGGAACCCAACTCGCCCCCGACAATGTAATTGTGATTTATGCGCCCATGACCACCACCCCAATTGTCGAAGATTCGCTCGGTGCGCTCTCGCTCCATTTTGATATCGTTGGCACGGGGCGGGCATTGCTCTTCCGCAACGGGCAACTGTGGGATGCGCGTTGGGTGCGCGAAGGGGAAAATGTGCTTATTCGCGTGGTGGATAGTACGGGAACGGTGATACCGCTTGCGCCGGGGCAAACCATTGTTGAAATTGTGGAAGAGGGGATGAACGTGAGTTGGGAGTAGGGATATAAAGGACAGAAAGCGGAAAGCAAATTCCCCCTCTTGGGAGGGGGTAGTCGTTCTCGCTTTCCGCCTTCTGTAAAATCACACATTACATGCCGCCCAATATGTACTATCATATGTTTATACCATTCGACCAGAAGGAGCATTCTTGATGAACCGCCACCCACATTCACCCCAATTAGACGACGAGAACAACGATGTGACCGAGATGTACCGTAAAACCGGCTCAGCCGAGGATATAGGCGAGGACATTCCGATGACCGAGGAAGAGCGGCTTGCCCGTTATGATGTAGAGGACATCGGCTATGAGTTAGGGGACGAAGACGGAGAAACTGATGCCGAAGATGAATACGAAGAGCTTGCCGAAGAAGAAACCGAAGGGCATTACGGCATTGCCGCCGAAGATTTTATTGGTGGCGGCTTTCACATCGAAGATTTAAGCACTAATACTGAAGCGGGCGATATTGATATTGATGAGGATTAGAAACATAGAGAAACTAATGGCTTCGGGACTGGCACGGCACTAAAGTGACCGTGCTAGAGACCCGTTATGTATCAAGTTCAACGCTTATAGGGTGATATGAATATGTCTTTCTACAGAGCATTTTATCATCTTGTATGGGCCACAAAATACCGTTCGGCACTGCTGATAGAGGAAACAGAGGTTTTTGCCTATGAGGTAATAAGATCAAAGGCAGTGCAGTTACAAGTAATGGTTTTTGCCCTAAATGGAACCACAGACCATGTACATTTAGTAGCCTCAATCCCTCCATCTATAGCAGTGGGCGAAGTCGTCAAGCAAGTTAAAGGAATTACGAGTTTTCGCCTTAACCAATCGGGAAACCGATCTACACCTTTTGTATGGCAAAGCGGATTTAGCATGTTTACATTTGATGAGAAAAGATTACCAAACTATATAAGATATGTTGAAAGACAAAAAGAACATCATGCCACAAATAACCTAATTCCAATTTTGGAAAGATTGGACGAATTCGCTTCTTATAAGATGCGAGAAATTCCACCACCCTATTCGGGAAATGATAGGGACTGGTGGGACGAGATGGCATTGCTTTCATAAATTCGGCGTAGTGTATTTGTTAGATTTTGGATGAATAAACGCAAGGGACGGGTCTCTAGCACGGTCACTTTAGTGCCGTGAGAACAGTTAAGATTACCGAGTTCATATGCTACATCCGCCCCAAATCGGCGACGGTGCGTTCGTTTTGCACGTTGCCGGTATTGAGTGTGTCGGTGGGTTCAAATAAGAGCACCCACACCTCGTCATCGGCATAGGGGCGATGTTCCACGCCATGCGGAATGACAATGAACTCCCCTTGTTCCACCCACACATGCTTATCCCGAAAATCCATACGGAACCGCCCCTGCACCACCATAAACAATTCGTCTTCATGGTCGTGGTGATGCCAGACAAATTCGCCCTGAAACTTGACGGCTTTGACCGCCTGCCCGTTGAGTTCAGCGATGATTTTAGGACTCCAATGGTCGTGGAATAGCGTGAATTTTTCGTGGATATTGATTTTGTCGGTCATGGTTACACCTGCATATTGCATAGTTCATAGTGCATAAACGGCAAAAGCAATCTTCTATCTCGCCATTCGTCCTTATGCACTATGCACGATGCAGTCGTTTTCACTTGCCCTGCTGATACAACCACATTTCAATTTCATCCCGTGCGATTGAATCCAGCAATTCGATAGGTGCGGCAAACAACTGATTGACCCCTTCGCCTAAGGATGCCCGCCGCTCCAACCAGCCGGGTACATCGGCTCCGGCGCGTTCCGCCGCATCGCGCCAATCGAGATCATTCTGTTTCTGAATCGAAACCCCCTCACCAATCAACCACCCCTGTTGAATCTGTACACGAATGATACGGTCGCGCGGGATCCACAAAAAACTTTGACGGTTCCATGATGGTACGATGAGGGCAATACCGCGATTGTCCAATGCCAGATAAAGGGGAGGCGGAAGCAAAACATACCAACCGGCAATCATGGCAGGAATTGTAAAGATGAGAGGAATTTCAAAAAACCACCATAAAAGAAAGGGCGGAATAGCGGCAACAACTGCCCCGATAATTCCCAGGAGGTAAGCGCGGGGGGCACGAATCGCCCAGCGACGCTGGGGAAGGGGGCTGGTGGTGCCGGAATCTTGTGGTTTGGGGGAGGTTAATTTTTGGAGCATGATATTTATTTTTGGCGGCAATGTGCCACATTGAGGTACTGTTTCGTTAGCGGCTCGGTAGAAGTCCCTAACGCTCCATTAACCTTTGTCTGAAGTAATAGCCTTCTATGCACCCTATCGAAGTGACCCCCACCCAAATGGCATATGGCGGCTCTGCGGTCGCCCGGCATGAGGGGCAGGTGGTATTTGTGCCGTATGCCCTGCCGGAAGAGCGGGTAATGGTGACGATTCCACCCGATTCCAAACGATGGGTGAAGGGGCAACTACTCCATATTGTAGAGCCAACTGCCAGCCGTGTCACGCCGCCCTGCCCGCACTTTGGAATGGGCAAATGTGGCGGCTGTCAATGGCAACACGCCGACTACCCCGCCCAATTACACTATAAAGCGGAGATCGTGCGCGACCAACTGCAACGCATCGGGGGCATCGAATCGCCAGAAGTATTGCCAACGCTGGGGATGGCGGAGCCGTGGCATTACCGCAACCATATTCAATTGCGGGTGGGGGCGGACGGAGTGGGTTTTATCAGCGAGGATCATACAGGGGTGTATCCGATTGATTCTTGCGAAATTGCCAACCACGCCATTGCCCCCCTCCTTCCCATTCTTGCGGATGCACCCTTAAAAGGAATATCGCGGTTGGCACTACGGGGTAGTACCCGCACCGGCGAACGGATGGTCATTGTGGAAGGGGAAGGGGCGGAGCGATTGGTTGCGCTGGTACCGGAAGATTGTGCCATTGTCCGGCGGGATCGTAAAGGCAATGCCCACGCCCTGCGCGGTTCACTGTTTTTGCATGAAGAGGCGGCGGGGCGGCGGTGGCAAATTCACGCGAATGCTTTTTTTCAAGTGAATACGGTACAGGCGGAACTGTTGCTAAACGTTGTCAAAGGATTGTTAGGAGGACTAACAGGGAATGAACAGGTTGTGGACGGGTATGCCGGGGCAGGCTTTTTTGGCTTGTCACTGGCAGAAAATGTCGGGCAGGTGTGGTTAATCGAAAGCCACCCCGCCGCTGTTGAATCTGCCCGCTTCCACGCCCAAACCATGCAAAATGTGAAGATTCTGCATGGCAAAACCGAAACTGTTTTGTCGGAATGGGGCAATCGTCCTGCGCTTGATGTGGTTGTTTTAGACCCGCCCCGCGCCGGATGTGCCCCGGCTGTTCTGGAATCGCTTGGAAAAGCGCAAGTTCCTACTATTATATACGTGTCGTGCGACCCCTCCACCCAGGCGCGGGATATTCGCCGTTTGGGTGATTTTGGTTATCTCCTCGACGTGGTGCAACCTGTTGATCTATTTCCCCACAGTTACCACATAGAGACTGTAGCACGCCTCGTGTTGTCGCGATAACGGCGCACCGGGAAGGCTTGCCCTTGCCGTAGCGTCCCTTTTTGTCTGTGAGGTTTAAGCCCGTGAAACGATTTTTCGCACCTATAGTTCTGATTCTGCTGGTCGACGCCGTGGTGAATGCCTGTAGTCCCCAAATTCCCGAAGGA
>CBKYSX010000270.1:0-5911 GCA_966690745.1 uncultured Ardenticatenales bacterium | reverse complement strand
TCAAGAGTTGGCGGAGCAAGGCTGGCTCCACCAGTTTTTGGCATGGATTATTCCTTTCAATCTCGCCTTCGCGGTATTGGAGGGACTTGTTTATGCTGTTGTGCGGGATTTGCCTACCGGGTTAACCTCTTTTGTACTTATTGTTTGTACAGGACTCCTTCTAGTTGCCTATCGCTGGGTGCGGCAGGGTAATTGGGTACGGGCGGCAATGTTGGTCTCCGCCGGACTGTTGGGAGCGGATGTCATAATCGTATTCCTGCAACCCCATCTCGCCCTGCCGCTTGCTTTTATTCCCCTCCTAGCAGTGACACTCTCCCTCCCTTATATTGAAGGCAACGAATTACGCCATCTGATATTGTTGGCATGGCTTACGACCATTATTGTCACGGCGGCGGGCTTTTTAGTTCCCGAAAATTCCGTCGTCCCGCAATGGTTTTTGATTGGCTTCCGTTTTGCTTCGGTCACGGCAACCTCAACACTCATCATGCTACTGTTGTGGCAATTTCGAAGTCGCTTAACTGCGATGCTGACCAAAACTCATGAAGCCGAGGCACGGTACAGTCGGGCGGCAAAGGGGGCAAATGACGGCTTGTGGGATTGGGAGCTCACCGGCAACCGTATTTATTTCTCGCCTCGATGGAAAGAGATGCTGGGGTATGATGAAAGCAACATCGGTGCGACCCCGGAAGCGTGGTTTACCCTGATTCACGAAGAAGACCGGGCGCGGGTGCAGGCGGAAATCGCCGTACATTTAGATGGCTTAACCCCTCAATTTGAAAGCGAATATCGGATTCAATGCGCCGACGGACGGTATCGGTGGATGTTGGCGCGGGGGTTGGCGGTACGGAACGGGGACGGACGGGCGGAACAGATGGCAGGTTCTCAAACCGATATTACCCGCCAAAAACAGGTGGAATCCCAATTACAGTTTGCCGCCCTGCATGATGACCTTACCGGATTGCCCAATCGCCGTCACTTTGTGGAAAAACTACGCCGCACGATACAGGCGGCAAAACGGGAACCGGAGCGGATTTTTGCAGTACTGTTCCTTGACCTTGACCATTTTAAGTTTGTCAACGATAGCATGGGGCATACGGTAGGGGATGAATTGCTGATTGCGGTGGGGCAACGGCTACAAAATTGTTTGCGCCCCGGCGATATGTTGGCGCGATTGGGGGGGGATGAATTTACGGTTCTGTTGGAAGATTTAGAAGAACCGCAAGAGGCTTCCAAAATTGCCACCCAGATTCGGAACGCCCTTAGCCTGCCCTTTATTATTCGCGGTACAGAGTTATTCACCTCTATTAGTATCGGGATTACGCTTAATACCACATGGTTCCGTCAATCCGAAGAGATATTGCGCGATGCCGATAGTGCATTGTCCCACGCCAAAGCGCAGGGGAAAGCACGATGGGTCGTTTTTGATGAAACCATGCACGCTGATGCCATTCAACGGTTAGAATTGCAAAGCGGAATGCGCCGCGCCCTCCAAATTGGCGAGTTCATCACCCATTACCAACCTATTATTTCCCTTTCGACCGGACGGTTGATTGGGTTTGAAGCATTGGTACGTTGGAATCATCCCGAACGGGGCAAAGTTGCGCCCGATGATTTCCTACCCCTCGCCGAAGAAACAGGGTTGCTGGCTTCGATAGACAGCCATGTCTTACGAACGTCGTGCTATCAGGTGGCGCAATGGCAACAAAGGTATTCTCCTCAACATTTATTGATTAACGTCAATGTGTCGGCGCAATTGTTTGCCCTGCCCGATTTTATTGATTTGGTACGGGATACCATTCGGGAAACCGGCTTATTGCCGGGAACCTTACGCCTGGAATTAACCGAAAGCATTATTATGAGCAAAGTGCCGGATGCCGCCGCCCGCTTAGACCGTTTGCATGATATGGGCGTGGTATTGCAGGTGGATGATTTCGGCACGGGCTATTCTTCTCTTAGTAAGTTACATCAATTTCCGATTGATGGCTTAAAAGTAGACCGGATGTTTATGGCACGGGTCCGCGCCAGCCACGACCATGTGCCGATTATTGATACCATTATGACCCTTGCTCAAAGCATGGGGTTGACCGTTACGGCTGAAGGGATTGAAAACGAGGCGCAATTAGGTTATTGCCGCGCCCACAATTGCCATTACGGGCAGGGGCATCTGTTTGCCGCCGCCCTTGAAGCCGAAGCCGCCACCACTGTTTGCGCGGGCTACCGCCCGTGGAGTGACCTTTTCCCCAAAGAAAGCCGTTCCATCCGTTTGCGAAACGGCGAATTTTCCTCCGATGTGCTACCATAAGCCCCTGATTACAGTATTACAGTGGTAATAAAGCCAAGCGTTTCAAATCGCATAATGCATATTGCATAAACGACACACTATAATCCATAAGTCGTAATGTACTTTTGGTATGCAACCACAATTGAAACGAGTGTAGGACGCAATGCACCTACGGTTATTCCGGGTACCTGATTCGATTCTCAAACAAATACAGTGGCGTTCATGGTTAAGGGGAGGCTGGAAACGCGCCAAAGGGTTGCGCTGGTGGCAATGGCTTATTGTGCTGTTTAGCCTATGGGCAATGACCGTTTCTTTAAGCGTCTTGTTTTACGCATGGCAACGGGACGAACAACCCGCCGATGCCGCGATTGTGATGGGTGCGGCGGTTTATCGGGACCGCCCTTCTCCTGTGTTCCGCGAACGGATTAACCATGCGATTGTTCTATATCAAGAAGGCAAAGTAAACGCTCTGATTTTTACGGGCGGACAGGATGCGTACGATTCAATTGCCGAATCGGAAGCGGCACGCGCCTATGCGATTCAAGCGGGGGTCGCGCCCGACGATATTTTTGTCGAAACCGTTTCCACGGATACCGAAGAAAATTTAAGTGAAGCCGAACAGATTGCGGCGACACAAAATTTTGAGCGAGTTTTGATTGTCAGCGACCCGATGCACATGCGCCGCGCCGTCACCGTAGCGCGGGATGTCGGGTTGGATGCCCATCCATCCCCCACCCCTACTTCCCGCTATCGTAGTGTATGGAGCAATTTCTGGTTCTGGATGCGTGAAAGTTATTTCTACGGGCTATATCTATTAGATGGCTACACGAATAAATAGAAGATGTAAAAAGGTTTACACCTTGTAACTTCGTCCGTTTCGGTAAGGGGAAAGGGCAACTGAAACCACGAATCTCACTTAACCAATTGAACCAGCATTGTCATCATCGTAAGCAAAATCTGTAAATAATTTTCCCAATAGCCTCTAATCACCACCCAAACCACTTGACGTGAGCAAACTCCCCTATATTATCTGAGTAGAGGCTTTACCTATTCACAAACCTTCGCCCGTTTTTGTGCCCCTACGCAAAAACGCTGAAACGCTGTAGCCCATGGGTTACATAGACCGCAGTTCCCCCATCCCCTTGTATTATCAGCTCAAAAAAATCCTGTTAGAGGCAATTGAACGGGGTGATTGGGCACCGGGGGCATTAATCCCCAGCGAGAAAGAATTAGAAACCACCTACGGGCTAAGCCGTACCACTGTGCGTCAAACCCTGACCGAATTGGTGACGGATGGCTATTTGATCCGCCAACGGGGGCGGGGCACGTTCGTTGCTCAACCCAAATTGACCTACAACGCGGTAAGCGGCATCGAGGTCAATGATGAAATGCGCGAGCAGGGTTTTGAATTGGGGTGGCGATTGCTGGATAGCCAATGGGTTCCTGCCCCGATTTATGCGGCGCAAGCCTTGAACATCGCTACCAATAGCCGTGTTTTTTGTATTCGACGGTTACGGATGGCAGGGGGCGAATTGATTGGTTACCATATTGCTTATTTGCCCGAACGATGGGCGCAAAGTATTGATGTGGAACGATTGGCAGAAGGAGATTCGCTCGCCTATTTGCGCCACCTTCTACCTACCCAATCGCCCCGCATTGAACGCACCTTAGAGGCACGCTTGGCAGGGGAATTGGAAGTTGAGCTAATTGAACTGTCCGGCGGGGCACCGATTCTCCATTTGGAGCGAGTCGTCTTTAGCGAAGAGAACGAACCCGTCGAATTTCTGAAAGCGGCTTTTTGCGGCGACCGCTTAAAATATCGAATCACCATGTAACCGGTAGTGACTTTTTTCCGGATTCCTGTAAGCAGGCATAGAAAATTTAGAGGCTGTAATCCTATGGTCAACGAGCAGATGTTCAAGCAGGTGATGGCACAATGGTCGAGCGGGGTCAGTGTGGTGACGACGGTGGATGGCGGGGAGTGGACGGGGGTTACAGTCAGTTCGTTCAATAGTGTGAGTTTGCGCCCGCCGTTGGTGTCGGTCTGTCTGGCAACCAACCTATACACCCATGATGTGATTCAGAATGCGGGTGTTTTCGCCGTCAATATCTTAAGTGATGGGCAGATTGAATTGGGCAAAATATTTGCGGGAATGTACCCTGATATAGAAGATCGGTTTGCGGGATTGAACATTCAAACGGCTGAAACCGCGTCGCCAATATTGCCCGATGTCATGGGTTGGGTAGATTGTCGTCTGTGGGCGGTATACCCCGGCGGCGATCATACCATTTTTATCGGGGAAGTGTTGTCGGGGGGCATCCATGCGGAAGCGCAGGAACCTCTACTTTATTTCAATCGTCGGTGGGGGCGGTTTGAAGGGTAATTTGATCTTCGATCTACGTATCTCGTCTGCCACATCAAACGGGTAAATTGGGGGTTGAATTTGGTATAGTGCTAACCTCGAAGGTAACAATAATCCACGTTAAGATTCAAAGCAGAATTGACATCGAACATTACCTCTAATGTTGATTCCATGACGGTAAAACCACGTATGTATCAAATTGGAATCCATATAACATACATTCATGTACTTGCCTGTAATTTCAGTTTGTAATTCGCGGCAACCAACACGATGAAGTACATATTGCAACGGGACACTATCCAGTGGAACTCTGACAATGAATCCAAGTGGGTGGTCTTCACACCATTGTAGATATCCTAGCCCATTATCTCTAAACTCTCGTATCCCTTCTCTTTTGATGACCACATCGGCAATATGATAATTGTCCATAACCAATTCACTTTCACAGATGGGACATTGAATTTGCTTATCCAGAAAATCAATAGCCCACCCTAAATTTACCTCTCCACGAATCGTTGCAAGCGAAATAAATAACCACTTGTAATCCAACTCATTCCAGTTTGTGCGTAAACAATCCAGGATAACCTCCCCAAGAAGCTCAAGGGAAGCAAAATACACGGTTTCAAAGGCTTTAGGGAGAGTTGCACCATTATGTACTGCGCGTCCCCGTTCAATCATTGCCACTAAGATAATCAATTGTAACCCATCCTCTTTTGGAAGATTACGTGCTATTTCAACCAGATGGGGGACTGCCGCGAAGGAAGCGGTATACACCGTACCTTGATGACATAGCGTGGACCATAATTCGCTCCAAATTTCCTCTTGATTCCCTACATGGTGCGCCAAGCCTTTCAAGGTAGAGGGGGTTTCGGTAGCGGGTCCGTAGGCATGGGAAAGTTCTGCCCATTGGGGGCTATCCAAAGGGAGCGATAAAGATTCTACGGCTTCTAACAATACTGGATTAATCGTGGTAGTCATATATTCCCTTTCCGGGGCGTTTTAAGTCCGGTAGTCAATTTGTTCCGTATTTCCCGTATAATCCGCTTTCCCAACACCGCTTCATGTTTCTTTACAAACGCTTCAACGGCGGGAACATCGTAAATAATTAACTCCCGCAATGCCCACGACATCGCTTTTTCAATCATGTCGTCGTGATCGTTTACCAGTAATTCACAGACGGCAAGGGTACGCGGCACATCTCCTTTACCGCCCCGCGCACGGGTATTGAGCGGAATCGTACTCACCAATGCGACACGTCGCCACCAGC
>CBKYSX010000269.1:0-5921 GCA_966690745.1 uncultured Ardenticatenales bacterium | reverse complement strand
CTGGTCTACATCCGGCTTTTCCATCAACCCTAGGAATTGACGGGCGTAGGCGGAAAGGCTTTCGACGTAGCGACGTTGTCCTTCGGCATAGAGGGTGTCATAGGCAAGGGAGGATTTACCACTGCCCGACAACCCCGTAATGACGATCAGTTTATCGCGGGGGAGGGTAAGGCTGACATTCTTGAGGTTGTGTTCCCGTGCGCCACGAATGACGATTTGATCCATAGATGTCATCCTTGTTTTCAAGAATAAGAAGGTCATCAGGCAAGCCTGATGACCTTCACGCCATTGTAACAGAAAGGTGCGACAGATTTGGTAAGGAGGGGGATAAGATTGGAATTCGCAAAAAAAACTGCCCCGTGCTTGCATCTCTGACAGCAGATAATCATAGCACAAAGGGGCAAATGACGGAAAGTTTGCGATTGTCAACGAACAGGTGTTCGGGTTTTTTCAACCTATTATTGAATTACATCCACCGTCCCTATATCTCCGCTAATCAATAATAAATTGCCATTCTCCAATTTTACCCATGCCGGAGTGGTGCTGATACAGCAGACCAACCACCAAATCCCATCGGCACTCCGCCCCGCCACCAACACTTCCTGGTCCCGTGTCAATTGCCCCACAACCCCTACCTGATCACTCGGTCCGGCATAAGCAAGCACGCTATCTATCTGGGTACGAAAACGGACAATTTCATCGGGCGGCAGAGTCGGCATCGGGGTTGCGGTGTCTAAAACGGGTTCTGCCACCAAGGGAGTTTCGGCGGCAGGTGCAGGGGTGGGTTGTCCTTCGGAAGTAGGAGTCAGTGTTGGAACTGTCACCGGCGGCAATGTAGGTTCAATCCGGGTCGGTAATACCACCACCGATGGTTCGCGGTTCGGGTTCGCCACCAGGTAGCCTAGCCCCAGCCCTGTCAGAATCAGCACCAACGCGAGAATTGCCCCCATCACTATATAGCGTGTGCCTTGATTACTCTCACCCGTCATGGAAATACCCTCATTGCGTTGTCCGCACGGTTATACGATACATCCTCTAAAGTAGGGTGACTTTGCAATTTCGTCAATGTGAGAGCGTCAACAAAGCCTCCTATTTATTCCCTGACGGTTTGTCCCTCAGAAAAGGCCGCCTCTGCATCGGCAATTATAAAAATGCAATCTGTTCTACAACCTTTCAGGACCAAATGTTACATTGTCATAACAGGTGACAAAGATCACTCTGCTTTTGAATGGTGATTGACCATAACGCAGTGCGGTGTATAATTTAAACCGTAAATCCTGTAGGATTTTTCACAAATCACCTGCAACCATACTGTTTTCGGAGGTTTCCATATATTGTGTGGAAACAAATCATGAATACCAATGGTTGACCCAACGGAGGGTATTTCTTATGGTCTCGACGGCTTACGAGACGCTCCTAGCGGGGATACGTTATCGCGGACGGGAAGGGCAATGGTCATGGATATTGCATCGCCTTACGGGGTTGGGCATTTTCTTCTTCCTTGCACTCCACATCTTCGACATCTATCTCATCCTCATCGGACCGGAACCATTTAACTCGCTCGCCGCCATTTATCACCACCCGGTAGCGCGGATTGGGCATATTTTCCTCTTCTTCTGTCTCCTCTGGCATGCCTTTAACGGGTTTAGGATTACGATTCTGGATTTCATGCCGCGCCTGTGGAAGTTCCAACGGCAAGCGGTCTGGATTCAAGTCGTCATCTTTCTGGCAACTTTTGTCCCCACCACCGTCGCAATCCTGATTGCGATTGCCACGCATTAAGGAGAGAGAGATGGCAGTTCATACAGCACCCAAACAACGGGCCTTCCGCACGGCGGCAGGACGCATGGAACGTTCCAGCAACTTCGAGCTCTTCGCATGGTTTTTCATGCGGATTAGCGGGATTATTCTGCTTTTCATTGCCCTGTTCCATATCTATTACATGCACTTTGTGGTGGATGTAGCCTCGATTACATGGCAAGTAATTGCAGATCGCTGGACCGGTTCGGCAGGCGTTTTATGGCGCACCTTCGACTTGTCCCTGTTGATTTTCTCTTTCACCCATGGCACAAACGGGGTACGCTACGTTATTGAAGATTATATTAACCATAACGGAATGCGCGTCGCCGCCAAAACAGGCTTGTTCCTGCTCTATGCGGTACTCTTAGCAATGGGGATTTATGTCATCTTTGCCTTCGACATCGCGCAATATCAAATCAACCGAGAATCAGTTTCGATGTTAATGAGATAAGAGCGAAGAGGTTAGAGTAAAGAATTTTCTTCCCTCTTCACTCTTATTGCTTCCCTCTTATATGGAGTAGTCTAATGGCATATCACCAATTTGATGCGGTGGTAGTAGGCGCAGGGGGCGCGGGGCTGATGGCGGCATTGTACGCCGCCCGCGGAGCAAAAGTCGCTGTCCTGAGCAAATTGTATCCCACCCGCTCCCACACCGGAGCGGCACAGGGAGGGATTGGTGCCGCGCTGGGAAACTTAGAAGAAGACCACTGGCAATGGCACGCCTTTGACACGGTTAAAGGCTCGGACTGGCTGGGGGATGAAGACGCAATCGAAACCATGTGCCGCGAGGCGGTGGAAGTGGTTCTCGAATTGGAACACATGGGGTTGCCTTTTGACCGTACCCCCGAAGGTAAAATCGCTCAACGTCCGTTCGGCGGGCATAGCCGCGATTTCGGCAAAGCCCCCGTGCGCCGCTCCTGTTACGCGGCAGACCGCACCGGACACATGATTTTGCAGACCCTGTATCAACAGTGCATGAAAGAAAATGTGACCTTCTTCAATGAGTATCAAATGTTGGATCTCATTATTGAAGAGGGGGTCTGTAAGGGTGTGGTTGCCTACGAAATTGATACAGGTGAATTACACACCTTCCACGCCAAAGCCACCATGCTGGCAACAGGCGGCTGGGGCAAATGCTGGTCGGTGACGAGCAATGCCTTCACCCTCACCGGAGATGCCCCCGCGATTACAATGCGTCATGGATTGCCGTTGGAAGATATGGAATTTTTTCAATTCCATCCCACCGGTATCCGCAAAATGGGTTTCCTGATTACGGAAGGGGTACGGGGCGAAGGGGGCGTTCTGCTCAATAAAGATGGCGAACGCTTCATGGAACGATACGCGCCCACCATGAAAGATTTGGCGAGCCGCGACGTAGTGAGCCGCGCTATTGTCACCGAAATTCGCGAAGGGCGGGGCATTGATGGCAAAGATTATGTTCTGCTGGATGCGCGTCACATCGGCGAAGCCAACCTCTTAAAGAAACTGCCCGATATTGTGGAGATTTCCCGCGTCTATCTGGGGATTGACCCTGTAACCGCTCCGATTCCGATTCAGCCCACTGCTCACTATGCGATGGGTGGAATTCCAACCGATATTGACGGGCGGGTGATAATGGACAATCAGGGTACACCCCTGTACGGCTTGTACGCGGCTGGGGAAGTTGCCTGTGTTTCAGTACACGGCGGCAACCGTCTTGGTACGAACTCACTGGTAGACCTTGTAGTCTTCGGGCGGCGCGGCGGCAATCACATGTCGCGGTTTGTGAAGGAAATTGATCTGCAACCGCTACCCGCCGACCCTGAAGCCGGGGCGCGGGAACAAATCGCGGCTATTTTTGCGAACGACCCTGCCAAAGAGAGCGTTGCCAAATTGCGGAACGATATGCAGAAGACCATGCAAGGCAAGGTCGGCATTTTCCGTGAAGAAAAGGCAATGCAAGAAGCGGTGCAAGAGTTAGCGGTTCTGCGCGAACGGTTTAAGAATGTGGGTGTGGAAGACAAAGGTAAACGGTTCAACACCGACTTGATGGAAGCGATTGAGCTGGGCAACCTGCTCGATATTGCCGAAGTAACTGCGATGGCGGCGGTGAACCGCACCGAAAGCCGGGGTGCCCACGCGCACGGGGACTACCCCGACCGCGATGATGAAAACTGGCGCAAGCACACCTTCATCACCCGCCATGACGACGGAACCTATACCATCAATTACAAACCCGTTGTCAGCCTGAACAAACCGGAATACGCGCCCAAGAAACGAACCTATTAAGAGTGGAGAGAAGAGAAAGGAGAGAGGAGAGGTTTGTAAAACAACACTCTCCTCTCTCCACTCTCATCTCTTCGTTAAGGATTTGGCGAAATGTTAGTCAAAATGAAAATCAAACGCTTCAATCCTGAAAAGGATGAGGCTCCGTGGTGGGGCGAATACGAGGTAGAGTGTGAGGATACCGACCGGGTGTTGGATGCGCTCCACAATGTCAAATGGTATCACGATGGCACATTGACCCTACGCCGTTCCTGCGCGATGGGCATTTGCGGCTCTGATTCCATGCGAATCAACGGGCAGAATCGGCTGGCGTGTAAAACCCTGATCAAGGATATGCCCAATGAGATAACGGTGGAGCCGATGTTGGGCTTGCCGGTAGTCAAAGACCTCGTAGTGGATATGGAGCCGTTTTTTGCCCAATACCGCAGTGTGATGCCCTGGTTTATCAATGATGAACCCGCACCCAGCCGCGAACGTCTGCAAAGCATTGAAGAACGGGAAGTGTTCGACGATACCACCAAATGTATTCTTTGTGCCGCCTGTACCACCTCCTGCCCTTCCTTCTGGGCAAAGGGAGAATATGTCGGTCCGATGGCGATTGTGCAGGCACACCGTTTCATCTTCGACAGTCGGGATCGCGGCGCGGCGCAACGTTTAGAAATCCTTAACGAGCCGGATGGCGTATGGCGATGCCGCACCATTTTCAACTGCACCAACGCCTGCCCCCGTGAAATCGAAATTACGCGGGCGATTGGAGAAGTGAAGAAAGCCCTGCTCTTCAGCCGGATTTAGGGGTAGGGGCGGGTCACCTTATCGGGAATGGTTAAGGAATAGAACTTATGTTATGACCCGCCGTGGGCGGTGAATAGTGAAAAGCAAAGGGCGCGGCATGTACCGCGTCCTTTGCTTTTGGAGTTGCCCCATGACAATTCGCGCCTGTCTTTTTGATGCCTACGGAACTCTGTTCGATGTCCATTCCGCCATCGGGCAATATCATAACCAGTTGGGGGCAAACGCCGATGCGATTTCGGCGTTATGGCGCACCAAGCAGTTGGAATATACATGGTTACATTCACTGATGGGGCAGTACGCTGATTTCTGGCACATAACCACCGACGCTTTGCGCTATGCGTTTGAGGCTTATAGGGTAAACAATCCGCCGCTATTTGATTCACTCCTACAAGCATATCTGACACTTACTGCCTACCCCGATGTGAAAGAATTGCTGGAAACCCTCAAGATGCGGGATGTCGGGCGGTATATTCTTTCAAATGGAACCCCTGCGATGTTGCAGGCGGCAGTGAATCATGCGGGGATGGAGGACTTCATAGAAGAATGTATCTCAGTAGATGGATTACAAATTTACAAGCCCGCACCGCAAGTTTATCGGTTGGGAATGGAAAGGGTGGGGGTTGAAGAGCCAAATGAAATTTTATTTGTCTCCGCGAACGGATGGGATATCGCGGGGGCGGGGGCGTTCGGCTTTCAAACCGCATGGATTAACCGTGCAGGAATGCCCATTGAACAATTACCCACGAAACCAACCTATGTTATGACAGGTGTTAGGGATATTGCGGCACTTTTGGAGTTATAAAATAAACCGGGTTTCTGCGGTAGAAAGCCCGGTTTCGGGGGAAATGAAACGTACTGTCTTGTAATAAATAGATCAGGTATCGGGTATTACGTATATCCCTTATACGCCAACAACTTGCTGGTACGCTTCACAAAAAAGAAATCTCCGCTTGAGAGGGCTTTGTCGTAAGGACGATAGAGCAAGTCTACAATGTCATACAGCACAAAATCATGGTCGTGCATGAATTGGATCAGTTGTAGGGGGGTGGTGCTGTTGAGATAAG
>CBKYSX010000268.1:0-5924 GCA_966690745.1 uncultured Ardenticatenales bacterium | reverse complement strand
AATCCCCCGAATCTGCCGTGGATGCGGTATGGGCGGCGCAGAAAGCCATCGCCGCAACCTCGTGGGATGCGGTTGATGGAATTCGGGTGCGGATGGCACTTCACACCGGAACGGCGCAGGAACGGGACGGCGATTATTTTGGACCCGTCCTCAATCGGGTAGCACGGTTACTATCTCTCGCCTATGGCGGACAGGTGTTGCTGTCATCCGGCACGACTGCCTTGCTTCAGGGCAAATTACCCCCCCGATTGGAATTGCAGGATAGGGGGCGGCACCGCCTTAAAGACCTTGCCCACCCCGAACATGTCTATCAACTCTGTCTGCCCGATTTGCTAAATACCTTTCCGCCGCTCAAAAGCCTGGATGCCCGTCCCAATAATCTTCCGGCGCAACCCACCTCGTTTGTGGGGCGCGAACAGGACATTGAAGCCCTCAGTGCGCTCATCCGGCGCGATGGGGTCAGATTGATTACGATTACGGGACCGGGTGGCATTGGCAAAACCCGCCTGAGCCTGCAAGCCGCCGCCAATGTGAGCGATGAATTTCCCGACGGCCTCTTTTTTGTCCCGCTTGCCGCTGTGGAATCCCCTACCTTGGTATTGCCCGAAATTGCCCAAACCCTGGGCGTACCGGAACGCCCCGGACACCCCCTGGTAAAAACGCTTTACCGGTATCTGGAAGACAAGCACCTGCTACTGATCCTTGACAATTTGGAGCAGGTCGTGGACATTGCTCCGACCCTGACCGAATTGTTGCAGGTCGCGCCCCGCGTCAAAATTTTGACAAGCAGTCGGATTGTCCTGCAACTCTATGGCGAATATGAATACCCCTTGTCGCCCCTGAATCTGCCGGAACACAGCGTTGTGCAGGAGGTTCAGACGCTCCTGTCATTTGAGACCATCCGACTGTTCAGCGAACGGGCGCAAGCCGTGCGTCCCGCCTTCACGCTGACAGAAGCCAATGCCGCCGCCGTGGTTGAAATATGTCGGCAATTGGATGGATTGCCCTTGGCAATTGAATTGGCAGCAGCACGGATAAAACTATTTACCCCGCAGGCCCTTCTGGACCGCCTCGCCTCGGCGTTGAACATGTCAGGCGGCGCACGCAATCTGCCGACCCGCCAGCAGACATTAAGAGGTGCGATTGAGTGGAGTTACAATCTCTTGAGTCCCGCCGACCAGCGGCTTTTTGCGATCCTCAGCATTTTTGCGGGGAGCTTTACCGCCGAAGCGGTCGCCTCGATTTGTGACCGGATCGGGGAAAGCACCATAGATCCCTGGGAAGGGATACTTTCCCTTGTCAATCAGAGTCTGATTCGTCAGCAGGAAACAGATGCAGAACCCCGCTTTACGATGTTACTGACCATTCGCGCTTTTGCGTCCGATTGTCTGAAAGCAAGCGGTATCACCGAGCAACTGCATGAAGTCCATACCGCCTATTATCTCTCGCTGGTCGAAGGGTCGGGCAAGTTGTGGCAAACATCGCAACAACATCATGGACTAAACCTGATCGAAGCCGATTATGACAATATCCGTAGTGCCTTACGCTGGTCCGTGGAACAGGGTCGCTTCGATTTGGGCTTACGCCTGACCCATCCTTTGCCCCCCTTCTGGGAAATTCGCGGCCATATGAGTGACGGGCGCAAATGGCTGGGCGAGGTGATGTCCCTGCGGGTGGCGGACGTTGAAGGGTACCGGCTACAAAATGAAGCCGCGCCCCACGACCTGTTGGTTTTGGAAGCGCATGCCCATCAACACGCGGGGCGTTTAGCAGAATATCAGGGAGATTATGCCGCCGCGCAAGCCGCCTACGAGCAAGGTCACGCTCTGGCACTTGACCTTGAGGACGAATCTATCCTGGCGCAAGCGATGCAATCCCTTGCCAGTCTTGCGTACCGTCAGGGTGACTACGAGCTTGCCCGCCACCGGTATGAAGAGGCCCGTAGAAGATGGCAAGCGTTAAACCATACTTCCGGGGTTGCCACAGTACTCCAGGCATTGGGCAATATTGCGAACCGCCAGGGCGATCTGTCTACCGCCGAGCACTTTTACCGGGAAAGCCTCCACTTGCGGCGCCTCTTAAAGGACCAACGTGCTATCGCGACCACCCTTAACAATCTGGGGATATTGGCCCTGCGGCGGGGCGAGTTAAGCGAAGCCGACCGGCTGTGGGCTGAAAGTTTAGCCCTGAAACAGCAATTGGGGGACCGCTCCAGTGTTGCCTCCGTGCTGAACAACCTGGGGACGGTTGCCAGACGCCGTGGTGACTGGAAGGCGGCAAAACAATATCTGGAACAAGGGCTTGCCTTGAAACAAGAACTCGGCGACCGCCCCGGCATCACTTATGCTTATAATGGTCTTGGCAATCTCTATATGGATACGGGTGATCTGCCGCGGGCGTTTGAAATGTTGGTCAATGCCGTGCAACTGGCGTGGGTGCTCGGTGATAAATGGGCAATAGCCGTCTCGCTTGAAGACATCGCCCGCTATTATGCCATCCATGAAGAAGCAGAACGGGCCATCCGGTTTCTGGGAGCCGGAACCCGATTGCGGGAAACCATTGGTGCGTTTCTGACGGAACAAGAACAACAGTGGCAAAATGAGTGGCGTTGTCCCTTATGGGATGCGTATCCCCAAACGCGGGACGTTTGGTTTAGCACCGGTTATACGGCCCCGCTTTCCGCCCTGATCGAGTCGCTCGCGTAATCCCCTGTAGCATAACTCGTGGTTAGGTACTGACCCGGGCAACTCACTCCGCTATCATTGTGAATCCGGGTAAATGCCCACCGCCGATTCCTTTCGCCTTTCAGCACTGCAACCTTCCGCCCATTCCGCGTCCCGCTGCTGTTGTCGCAGACGCGCCAGTGCCCAGGCGTGTGCCAGGGTAATATGCTCTCCTTCCAGCATCCGACTCACCACGCCCCCTACTGGGCTACGGACCCCTGCCTGTGTCGCATCCAGCACATGGGCATCAAAAGTGTCCAGCACTTGTTGCCGGTCCACCCGGCACGCCGCGTCCGCAGTGCCATGAGGCGGAGCGTGACAAAAGGGGGTCAAGGTTCAGGTATTTACGGTGTATGTGAGTGGCAAAAGTATTATGCGTGAAGTCAGTCCGCGCGAGGCACGGGCAGTTCAATCCGGCACCTGGCACCCCAAGGCACTCCTGGAACAGGTTCATGGTAAGGTGGAGCATCGCGGCTGGATTGATGAACGCTATGTCCAAGCTGTCCGTGCGGCGCATTTTCAAGGCATCGCCGTCAAAAATTGTTTTTTGTGATTGGACGCGCACCGCTACCCGTTCCTGGCAAAATCGTCCTACCGAGCCCCCATTAGAGGTTGTAACCCGCCAACGGCGGCGTGATTTTGCCACCCCTGAAAATCTGCTTACCGTTGCCACCTTACTGGAGTATGCGAACGCAGTGCAAAGCGCGCTGGAAAGTGAAAGCATCCTTACCCCTGATTCCACCTTTGTCCACCCCTTACATGATATTCTGCACCATATCGAACGGGAATGGATTTTCCCCCAATTTGCGGGCTTAAAACGTCAGGGCGAGGAAATTATTACCGGGCATCATACCCTTACCCCCGACCAGCTGGAACTATTGGTTGCGGAACGATTATTGCCCGGACAAAACAGTGCCTACGACGATTTGTTGGCATGGCGGCATAAACTGCGTACCCTGCGCTTAATGGAACAAACTCAGATCACTGCCGCCCCTCCTATGCTTGGTGCCAATCCAGCGCGGGATAATTATCTCTACCAGGTCTGGATTTTTTATGAATTGGGGGATTATCTGAATCGTACGCTGGGGCGTGAGTCAGTGGAATGGCAAACCGCCGCCCAGCAGATCACCTTTACGTGGCAAACAAACGAGTCTACACGAACCTATCATTTGCGCCATGACCAAACCGTGCCCCAGCAATGGGCGAATACGCCGGGGTTGCGCCCTGACTTTTATATCGTACCCGCCGATGCGGTGACTGTCTTGGATGAAAAACAGGTGGTTTGGAGCGAATTGGGGTTTATTCTGGATGCTAAATATTACCGTCTCCGTGAAAATGCCCGTACCCCTGCCGGACCCATCAAACGCATGATTGCCGATTTAGCGTTGGCGGGTGTGCAACATGGTGCATTGCTTTTCGCATTCCATGGCGCACCATTGGGACAAGATCAGGAAACCGAGGTCGGTGTCGAAGCAACTCAAACCAGCCATATCGTCCGTCCGCTTCCCCATGCCCAACGTGCAGTTCCGGATGTTACTATTACCAATTATCAAGTTTCCCCAACCCGTTTGCAAGAGACAACCACCAACGATTCAGTCTGGTTCACGTTGCTCAATCAGGTGCATCGTGCCATCGGGCAAAGACTGGAACCACGCTGTTATGGCGTTTTTGCCGATACCCTCACTGCTACTGCCCAGGGGGTTTTATGGGCGGAACTTCCCTTTCCCGACTATAAAAACCTGGGAACCTCCATTCCTGCTGATGAGTTGGTATTTTGCCCAAAACCCCATATCGGACGGTGGCGGGTGGATTTGGTCAGCGCGTCAGCAGATTGTTGTAAAACCGCCGTGTGTCATATCCGCCATTTAAAAGCGGTTCAATCGCCACGTCGTTTGCAACGGTTAGAAGATGTGGCGGAAGCAATTAAAAGTGTATCTACCGATTTAGACGACGAGGAACGAGCCCGAGTTGCCACGCAACAAGTAAAAGTAATCGTGGAACGATATGCGTCTCTGCTGGCACCCCATCTCGACGATTATCGCCAGCGAGTAAAAACGCAATTGTTTATTCAAAACTTCGATACCACGCCTCTACTAACCGATGAACAGCGCAATACGCTTGCACTTGCGGATTTCCTGTTGGAACAAATAGAACGAATTCATGCTCAGAACTATTCCGGTCCATTGTTGCTTTATGCAGGTGTTTTAGAGGAGGTCATTGGGGCGACAATGGCGACTGAGCTGAATCGTCTGAAACCACGATTGGTAGATTTTAAAGGAAATAAACTTAATTGGACGCTAGGTAACTTCGGACACTATCATCGTAATAAAAACGAAGCCAATTATCACGCTATCAAGAGCACAATTGTTGGTAATGGTCATTGGAATGAAAACTCTGGGATGCTCTTGTACTCGTTTGATATATGGCTTGGTGCTATGGATACGATTGCCACCATTCGTAACAAGGCCGCCCACGCGGCAAAAGCGAGTCGTCAACAGTACAATGACTTTTATGAGGTTTATCGCGGATCCCCTCATAGTGGGTTTGGTGGGTTTAGCGGTTTACTCGCCGCCTGGCGATAATCCTTACGACCGTTGAATCGAGGGATGATTCTGATAGCGGCGACCGACTACGGAACAGTAGTCTGGGCATAATACCAAACAAACCAGTTATGAAATCTTCTTGATTCGCCTTATTAACAATGTTTCTATCCTCTAGAATCACAGGCGCTTGATCTGAGTTTCCTTCGATTCCAATTTAAAAACTGACACCTAATCTAATTTTCCTTCAAAACTAGATCTCCTTCTTACATCAGATGACACGACTCCACCAAACAATTCAATACATCTCCAACCCAAACCCCCCCACCCTCCCACATCAACACCCGTGCCGTCCACCGCACCACCAGTCGTGTGGGCAACGCTCCACCCCAATCCCCACCCAACGCAACACCCCCATGACCGGTTTCAGCGTCAAAGCCACGCGCCACCGCCGCACTGACTCCCACACCACCGGGGAGGGGAGGGTCTTGGCTAAGTCTTTCGCATAGCAATAATAACACTGTAGCTCCAACGCACCCCCACCGCCTTAACCTTGTAGTCCTTCTAATCACCGGAACCCCAAGCAACAAGTCGCATGCTACCTTGTTGCCCACACACACCTCGGTGCAATTTCCACACCTTCGTGGAACCCCTACGCCTA
>CBKYSX010000267.1:0-5985 GCA_966690745.1 uncultured Ardenticatenales bacterium | reverse complement strand
CTAAATCGTGATAACTTTCGGGTCCTGTCTTACGAATCACACGGATAACTGTGACCGTAATAATATCTTCTTCAATAGTGTAAATAATACGCCAATTTTCCAACGGAATACGAAAATATTGTTCGTAGCCTTGTAATTGTTTGTGGCGAGAAGGATAGGGGTCCTCCGCTAATGATTTAATAATTTTCAATAAGCGATTGCGTAAGTTCGCGGGTGACTTGTCTAATCCCCGTTGGGCTTCCCTCGTAATAATTACAGTATAGGGACGATTATTCTTGCCCATCATCCTCTTGGTAATGGTAAAGTTGCAATAATTCATCAAGCGTCATTGTCTTTTCTTCCCCTGTTTTTACCCGTTGCATGACTGCTTCCGCCGCAATCCCATCTTCTAAATCTTCCAATAGTTCTTCAATGTGCTCTTGAATAAAACCATTCAGCACTTCAGCAGGCGTTTGCTCTAACTGCTGAGCAACTCGTTCTAACCGTTTCTGTTGGCTTTCGGTAAGCGAGAAAGTGTTCATACCTTCCTCCTTTCGCAAGGCAAATTATAACAGTTCTGTCAATGGCAATGAATTGAAACTCACCGCCATTGACAGTCAATTTACCGGATCAACCCCGTTTCCCAATCCAATGACACCGCTTCCCGCAAGGGAGGAGAATCAGCGCGGAGCGTGACACCATCACTGATGACAGAATAATACCCGAACTCTTTGACGGCTCCGGTCATTTCCGCCCGCCACTCTTCCGCCCCATCCAATGTCAACCGCAACACATTGGAAATGCCCCGCGTTTCCCATGTCGGTTCAAACAGCACAATCAGGCTTTCGCCATCGGGCGTAAGAATCAGGGTATTGATGGCACCCACACGGATACGTTCGTGTACCACCTCTTCCCCCGTTTTCAGATCGGTGGCGGCGATATGGTCGCCCCGTGCAATATATAAACGATCCCCGACCAACAGGGTACGCCCCCATCGTGCTTCGGTCGCGGTCCGGGCAAGCGCAAGGGCACGTTCGGGGGCATCGCCAACATAATGGGTTGCATCCAGCAAGGTACGCGCTTTTTCAACAGGAATATATTTGGTCACTTCCGAATCCGTCACCAGCAATGATACTAACGGGTTGCCCTGCCCACTGCTCATCACCGACCATGCCGTCATCGCGTGACGACGAATCAATTCATGGAAATGTTGGCGGTTTGCTCCTGCTTTTACGGCTTCCATCAACAGTCGTTCGGTGGCGGCAAAGGGTCCGTAGGTATCCAGATTGCGCCGTATCACATCCTCACGCACGGTCAGGTCCCGAATCAGGCGCAACCCCACTTTCAGAATTTCATCTACCGCCAAAAACGCTTCAGGCAACATCAAGCGGCGGTTCGCGCTATCGTCCAGGGTACGCTCTAACAGACTGTGAGCGGCGTTATGCCATGCCACATTGGGCAGGGTGGCAACAAAACGGGCAATGCTGTCAATTTTTTCGGCATTAATCGGGTTGCGCTTAAAAGGCATAGCCGAAGAGCCGATTTGTTTACTGCCAAACGGTTCCGCCCATTCGCCCAATGGGGGCGATTGAAGAACCCGCAAGTCAAAGGCAAATTTATAGAGGGTTCCGGCAACCCCTGCCAGTGCATTGACCACCAACCAATCCTGTTTGCGCGGGTAGGTTTGGGTTGCGACTTCAAAAGGTTCAAGGTCAAGGCTTTTGAGGATACGACTCTCCAAATCACGCGGGGTAAACGGGGTATCCGCCAGCAATTGGGTATAGGAGGCGGAGGTTCCCACCGCGCCTTTAAAGCCTTTGCCTTTAATCCCGCGCCGCACATGGCGTAGTTCTTCAAGGTCTATCACCAAATCCTGCGCGTATTGGGCAAGGCGATAACCGACAGTGGTCGGTTCGGCGGGTTGCAGATGGGTAAACGCCATCGCCGGGGTGTCGGCGTATTTTTCCACCTGTTGAAGCAAATGACCCAACAGCTGTTCGGTGCGCCCGATGGTTAAATCCAGTGCATCCCGCAGGCGGAGGGCATCGGCGTTGTCCTCAATATCCATCGAGGTTGCCCCGAGATGGATAATACCTCCACCTACCTTTGCCTGTTCCGCAAAGGTATGAACTTCCGCCATTAAGTCATGTTGGAGCTCGGCTTCCAATTCATGGGCGCGGGCGATGTTCACCTTATCCATATGTTTGCGGAGGTCAGCCACTTGTTCTTCTTTGACCAAGCCCACTTCTGCCTGTGCTTCCGCCAACGCAACCCAGATTTTGCGCCAAATACGCCGCTTGTGGTTTTCGCTCCAAATACGGCGCATCGGAGCCGTGCCATACCGCCATGTCAGGGGGGAAAGATAGGTATCGTGTGTATATTGTTCAGGGTTCGCCATAGGGTTGTATTCCTTTATTGATAATCAGATAATAGACGGAAATCCGACAATCTAAAATGGGGTTGTTGCACGGTACATGAACGGCAATTCCCGTTTATTCCTACGATTGGCACAACTATGAATTCCTTGATGGTGCGGTGGATAACGGTGTGGTTCGGGGTCCAGCTGGTGTTACATTTCGTGCTGGTATTGATTCCAACCCTACAGCACGGGGGCACTTCCTTTGCGGGGTATTATACGGCATCATGGCTAATGGCGCGGGGGCAATTTAGCCCCCAAGCCTATGACAATGCGTGGTTTGATGCGCAGGTAGCGATTGCGATGCAAGACCCGGAGGCGGGTGAAATCATTTCGCCCAATTTGCCAACGGTGGGGTTTGCTGTGTTTCCCCTTGTGCCGTTCCATCCTGATACCGCCGAAGCGATTTTTGCCCTGACCAGTTGGATAGTGAGTTGGGGAGCGTTGGCAACAGGAGTCTGGATAACCCGTCCCCACACAAATGAGCGTGCGAAATGGGTATGGCTAATCGGAGGAATGCTGTTGGTGTGGAGTAGCCCGTTTATCGCTAATCTTTGGATCGGGCAAATTTATGGATTTCTTTTTTTGGGGTTGGTACTGGTCGGGGTAGCGTTAATATGGCGTAAAGATAGTGTTGCGGGGGTCGTGCTGGGTACGCTATTTATGCTGAAGTCGGCAGGGTCACTCTTATTGATACTTCCTGTAATTTACCGACGGTTCGGGTTATGGGTGGGGTTTGGAGCGATGGTGGTACTTCTGGGGCTTGCCTCATTTTGGTGGGTAGACCTTGCAACATGGGAACGATACCTTGAAGCGGTACGTGCATCCGGTACCTTACCCATTACAACCGTTACCGCCTATCAGACCACGGTGGGGTTCATTTCCCACCTATTTCGCTATGATGAACGGTGGAATCCTGTGCCGCTTGCGAATTTACCCGGCATCGTCTCCCCGCTTTATATACTGATTACGGCAAGCGCGGTGCTGTTGACCTGCGGGATTCTCTATCGAAGCCGTGCGCCGATTCTCTATAGTATTGGTTTACTACTGCTTTTGAGTATTGTCTCGGTGCCTTTTGCCGAAGAACATCATTTTATCATGGCATTACTGCCGCTTTTGGTGATAGCCCAAACAGTGCGGGAGCAACAGGGGCGGCAACGGGTTATCGGGGTGGGGCTGTTGGCGTTGGTAGGGATTGCATTACTCCTTCCGCTTCCCTATGAACACCCCCGGTTAAGCGTGGGATGGTGGGCAATTTTTGCCTATCCCCGATTGTACGGAACATGGCTGTTATGGGGGGTGGGATGCTGTTTAGCGGCAACCTCACCCCCTTCTTTTCCCTCTATATCTCGCCGCGAGGCAAAACGACAACCCACCCCCCTGCCCCCCTCCCCAGAGTGGGAATGACCACCATTCTTCTATAGCTAACGTTGATAGTCCTCCATTACTTAGATGGGGTCGGGGTTAGCGTGTCCGAAGTATTGCAACCGTGCCAACACCAAGGATGAACACAATCCCGATGACGGCAAACAGGATGGTGGGCGCGATGGAAGAAGCACTGGCACTTGCCCCGGCAACCAATGGTTGCGGAGCAGGGGCGCGGGCAACACTTACCGGAACATTCACCCTGTTCGATTCCACTTCTTCTACATAGAGAAGGTTGGTCATTACAGACAATTCATATTGTCCCTGCTCGGGGAAGGTGAGTTGTGCGGTGTAATAGCCCACTTCTTTATCCGGTGTTGCCTCTACGGTAATCGGCTTGCTGTTGGGGGATGTACGTGCCAGTACGGTTGCTACTAGGGTTTCACCAAAGGCAGTATGCACCGGATTTTCGCCATGTTGCCGCACCAGAAAACGCACCGTAACGGTATCTCCGGTTTGGATGTTTTCGGGCAGGGCATCAAATTCCACCGTTGCCCACCCCCCTGCCGAAGCAGAATGAGTAAAACCGGCGAAAATAACCAGTAAGGTAATGAGAATGGTTCCGATACGGGACATGATATTTCTCCTTCGGGTAAGGGTTGCTCACGGAAGCGATTCCGCGACTTTCACAGCTTCTGCCTGAGTCAGGCTGGACTCAAGGCGGTAGGTGACATTGTTTTCTACCCATATCAACACATTGTTGCCTTCGGGAACGGCAATCGCCCGTTCGCCATCGGTTCCGATAAATCGCCACAGGTGCGGTCCCGGTGCCCACACGGCATACCGCCCGTTTACGGTGGTGGAAGGGGTTTGGGATTCCAAAGCGGGACCCCATTTTTCAACCCAAAAGCCATCGCCAAATTGGGTCAGGCGCAGTTCGGGATGCTGGTCATTGGCATACCATAGCAATTGAATCCCATCCTCCTGCGGGTTTAAAAGATAAATTTCATCGGCTGTTCCTAACCCTTCGGGATAGGCGGGCAAACGGATGGAATACCACACTTCTGCTTGCGCTTCCTCTAAAGGTATACGTGTACCCGGGGGCGTACCAACGGGCGCGGTGGCGTTAGGCGGCGGTTCTGTTTGCCAGATACGCACTGTTCCAATCTGGAGAAAGTCGGCAATGCCCGCCCGCACTTGCGGAACGGTCAGTAGTCCAAACAAGGCAAGCATCACCACGAGAGCCACCGACAAGCGCAATCGCGCCATACCGGAACGGGGGCGGGAGCGCTCCCTGAAACGGGCGGCAAGGTCGGGGGTGGTGGGATACGGGAAATGACGGGCAGTATCGCGCACCTTCTGTTCCCAGTCGTCAGGCAGTTCGTTCATGGGTGCGCCCCTCCTGTAGCGCGGGGAACTCGTCTGCCACCACCCGGCGGAGCCGTTCCAAAGCACGATGCTGGCGAGATTTAACCGTACCGGGGACGATTCCCAGAACATCGGCAGTCTCCTGTGCGGATAATTCCAAAAAGAAACGCAGAGCAATCACTTCACGGTCCTGGGCGGACAACCGTTGCAAGGCTTGACCAAGCGCATCCGCTTCCAGTTGAGCGTGGGTGCGCGTTTCCAGTGAATCAGGGGCGGGGCGTTGTTGCCACCAGCGTTGAATAGCGTGAAGATATCGTCCCCATGCCCTCTGTTGATTTCGTGCCAGATTCACGGTGATACTTAACAACCACGGACGTAAAGGGCGAGTCCTATCAAAACGGGTAAGGGCGTGATAGGCACGAATAAACGTTTCCTGCGCCAGGTCATCCGCCGCCGCCGCATCCCGCACCATCAGATAGGCAAGGCGAAATACCGCCTCCTGATGGGCGGCAATCAAGGTTGCCCATGCCTGCGGGTCGCCTTGCAGGGCATTTTGTATCTGCTCCGGTTCATTCATCGGCAATCAGGCGAGAAGGGTTGTATCTACAGAGTATTACACCGATGGGGGGGAGAACGTTCCTTTACAGCGGGACGCAAAACGCTGAAACGGCAGGGGTATAATGCGCGAACGTAGAGGAGATAAAGAACTATCTGTAGGGGCGTACCCTCGTGGTCGCCCGCCGTTGCCCGACCAATGGTATTAGGAGGTTAACTTTCATTGTAGGGTTAGTCGGGCAATGATTTCATGGGGCGTGGTTTCTATCGAGGTGAAGCCAAAAGCGGTAAACAGATGGGCG
>CBKYSX010000266.1:0-5991 GCA_966690745.1 uncultured Ardenticatenales bacterium | reverse complement strand
CGGTTACGCCCTCGTTAAGAGTAATTCCCCATGCTCCCAGAAAAACTTTGCTGAAACTGAAGCGTTCCAGCACTTGCATGGTAATGGAGCCGGTGATCGAACCTGTAACATTGCGAACATAGCCCCCTGCCAGCACGACATTGATGTAAGGGGAGCCAAGCAGTTCCAGTGCGGTCCAAATCCCGGTGGTAACAACCGTAAGTTCGTGTTGAATGGACTGTTGTTTCAGGGCGCGGGCAACGGCAACGGCGGTGGTACTGCCATCCAGCAGGATGGGTTCAAGGGGAGTAATTAGGGTGGCGGCGAGGTCGCCGATTGCCTGTTTTTGGTCAGCGTTCAGCCGTTGGCGGGTGGCAAAGGTTTGTTCTTGATGCAAACGTCCGTCGGCAATTCGTGCGCCGCCGTGAGTACGAAGCACCCGCCCGCTATCGGCGAGGAGGTTGAGGTCGTTGCGAATGGTTACGGCGGAAACATCCAATAAATCGCTGAGCTCAGCAACGGTGGCTGTCTTTTGGGCTAGCAGAATATCTACGATGTGCTGTTGGCGTTCGTTAATCACCATATCCGTCGCCCTTGTCTGCCATATTGTGCGCCGTCGGGGGAAGAGGGGTAGTGGGATTACCCACACCCCTCTCAAACGGTTAGCATTCGCTTTCGGATGCACTATAAGATATTTTCATTCAATTGTCAATACCTTATTTTTTACTTTCGTTTACTTTCGTTTTTGGATTTGCACCCGACAAAAGAAAGCAAGGTTGCATTTACAACCTTGCTTTCTTTTGCTGGATTTGTTCAAGAATTTACCTTATTGACAGGGCAAGGCTCCCTCGATTTGTTTTACAAAGATGTTTTCGGGGTGGGCAATGCCATTGCTATCCAAGCCAACACCGCTGAGGTCAGCAATAATGCAGGCGCGGCACGTAGATGGGCGCGGAGATGGAAGCCATAATCTTTATATCCCGCCATTCCTTCTGTGCCGGGTAACACAATAAAGGTAGGAGTCCACGTCACGCCGATTAACCAATCTATCACCAGTAAATCACTTAACCAGAAGGACATTACCATTCCTGCGGTGTGCCAATAGGCATCAGTGAAAGAAAGGGTTCCTTCATTTTGCTGTTTTAACCGTACCGTTGACCAAATCACGCCTCCGACCATAATCAACAAAAGCGGAATTGCCAATAAAGACCCCTGTTTCCTCGCCTTTGCACTCATAGGTCCTACTTTCGCCTTAATGTCCGGCGGATAATCATTCAGCCAAAGTTCGCGGTTCAATAGCATGGACCCCAGAATAAAAGCGCATAGCACAAAATTGTAGAGCGCACAGTCGTGTAGGAAGAGGGGTAGAGAAAGTTGGCTTTGTGGGGAACGGGTAGCTTGATTCATGGATACATCACTCCTGCCAAAATTTTTTTGGCAAGCCTAAAAATTTACAAGTTTAGTATATCAAGATCAAGCGCAATGTCAACCATTCATTTAGAAGGGTGTAAGTAAAAGAGAACAGGGAAAAAAGCAACAAGACTTCCACCCGGAAACATGGTAGGTGGCAAAGGTGTGTTCCTGATGCAAACGTCCATCGGCAATCTATGTCATAGAAAGTAGCTCGAAGAACAGTGGTTTTAAGTACAACGGAAAACGCCTATACAATTGTTCGCCAGGCAATACTTTGCTTGCATCACTATTCCAATCATTACTCATGACCTCACCTGATACCACCATCCTTGAAACCGAACGGCTGATCCTTCGTTTACTGACGATGGATGACGTAGATGCGCTCTACCCGATGTACAGCGACCCGGAAATACGCCAATATTTTCCCGAAGGGGTGCTGACCTATGAGGAGACCAGAGAAGAAGTTGAATATTTTGTAGAGCGGTGTTACGCCAAACATGGCTTTGGCTTATGGGCAACGATTGATAAAGCAACGGGTGTATTGATCGGGCGATGTGGTTTATTATCGTGGAATATTAACGGCAAAGAGGAAGTGGAAGTGGCGTATCTATTGGCGAAGGACTATTGGGGGCGAGGATTGGCGACGGAAGCCGCGCAGGGGATTGTCCGGTATGCTTTTGAACAATTGCAGATTCCCCGTTTAATTTGCCTCGTAGACCCCGACAATTACGCCTCCCAGAAAGTCGCCCAAAAACTGGGAATGCACCTTGAATTTGATGGGGATATCGGGGATGGGTTGCGTTCCTTTGTGTATGCGATGACAAATCCCGCTTCGCCCCTATCCACCTAAAACCTTACAATCAGGCAAGTATAACAGTAGCAAGTCAGAGGGAACTGACTTGCTATTTTTCATTTTTGCCTCTTGACATTTAGAGTATTTACTCTATAATAAAGTTTAGTGTAAATACTCTAAAAAACAAACAGTGCTCTTCACTCTTCTATGAAAACACGCGACAAAATCTTGGAAACCGCCATTCGCCTCTTCAACGAAGGGGGAACAGCCGCCATGTCCACCAATCATATCGCCGATGCTGTGGGCATTAGTCCCGGTAATCTCTATTACCACTTCCGCCACAAAGAAGAAATCATCAGTGCCATTTACGACCGGATGAGCGTAGAATGGGTAGAGATTCACGCCCTGCCTGAAGGAGAAACCCTGACCCTGACGGATTTAACCCGGATGGTTCATCGCAATTTTGAGGTGTTGTGGCATTACCGTTTCTTCTATCGAGAAATGGTGGTATTGGTTCGTAATGACGATGACCTTCGTCGCAAATATCAGGCGGTGCGGAACGGGGGCTTTGCCAATTTCCGACATTTATTCCACCACTTCATTGAAGCCGGGGTTGCGACTGCTCCGTCTCCCCCTACTACATTGGACGACCTCGCCACTATGGCGTGGTTGGTGGTTGAATTTTGGCTCACCTTTGTCGAATTGGGGGGCGAACCTGTCACCGCCGAACAGCAAGAACGTGGTGTCCATTTGCTCATGCAAGTGCTAAGACCCTATTTAGTGAATAGTGACCAGTGGTTAGTGATAAGTGAACGACAGTGACGACGGAAACGACAACCCACCCACTACCCCCCTCCCAAGAGGGGGAAAGTGTTGTAAACCCCTTCCAAAAAGCAGTTAGGGTGTTTATGCGTAACGTTTGTTCTCCGCTCTCAAAAGGACCTTTACCCGTGAACAGCAATCGTTTTACCCGACTTACCGGCTTCATGTGGATTGTGGTTCCCACCGCTTTCACAGCTGTTTTTACGCTTTTACAAATCAATTTTGAGTATCCCGATATTTTGCGCCAACCTGCCGGGGAAGTACTGATCAAATTTCAGGCGGGGGGTGCGTCCTTGCTCTCGCTCTGGTACAGTATGTTGCTTACCGCCCTTTTTTCGATTCCGGCGATGATGATGTTGCATCGTGTGATCGCGGAACGGGAGAATGCACCCACCTATCTTTTAACGGCTACTGTGTTCGGGGTGATAGCAGGGGTTGTGCAATCGCTGGGCTTTTTGCGGTGGAGCTTTATCGTACCGTATTTCGCCGCCGCCTATACCAACCCTAATGTTAGCGTTTCCCAACAAGAAACACTGGTTTTTCTCTTTGAAGCATTCCATCGCTATCTGGGGATGGGCGTAGGCGAGCATCTGGGGTATTTGTTTACGTCTCTCTGGACGGTAATGATAGCGGTAGCTCTGCATCGTACGGGCGTGATTACGATGTGGTGGATGGCAATCGGGGTGCTGATGGGCGTTGGGGTTGCCGCCGGATTGCTGGAACCCGCAGGCGTGGCATGGGCGGGAGTGGTGAACGCGATTGCGTATCTGCTCTGGGCGGTATGGTTGGTGGGGGTCGGGATTGCGCTGGTGATTCCTACACTACAGCAACGAAGAATGGTAGTGGCAGGACTGTTGGCATAATAAAACGTGAAAAGGGGTGACACAAGCTAACTATGTGTCACCCCTTTTACTTTGTTGGTTGTCAGTTTAATATTCCGGACGCTGGAACTGTTTGCGGATATTTTTTACCAGCAGTTCAAAGGGGCGTTTAATGACGTAGAAGGGAACCCAGGGGGAATTGGCGGGTATCCCGTAGCGGTATTGAATCAATTCGGGCGGGGGGAGCAAATCATGCAGAACCAACCGCGCCGGACCCCACGCGCCTGTAATGGCAGGAACAATATAGCGGTCCAACGCGGAAAACATCGGCTTGTCCAGCAAGCGCTTGGGCGATAGGTAGCGCACCGCCATTTTCACCCGACGACTCCGAATCAGGCGCGTTAATAACGGATGATCGGGCAGGGGTACACCCAAATCCCGATGCACCACTGCCATCACAATCGCAAAGATATGAAGCGCGTCTGCCTCCATCGCCAGATCCATCACCCTCTGCCAATTCAGGGTATTGCCCCATTTTGCGACGGCGTGGGCGATGTCTACCACCTGCCGATAGGGGGTAAAGCTGTGCCGCGCACAATGAAGCATAATAATCAGCAGGTTCATTTCGGGCGAAAATTCCCAGCCCGTTGCGGTGGGGTGAATTTCCTCCCAGAACCGTTCGGGGGGTAAATGGTATTCCCCTTCCCGTTGGCTGACCCAATGCACCTCTAAAATCACTTCTTTGTCCCAAATTTCTTTGGAAAAATTGTGGTGAATCTCCCACGCCCTTTGAAACGCCCAACCGTTTTCTTCCAACAAGTGGCGGGTGCGTTCCAAATCTTCGGGGCGCACCATCACATCAATATCCCCGGTCGGACGTAGGGCGGCATCCCCGTATAAGGTTTGCGCCAACGGAATCCCCTTATACGCCACCAATGGGATTCCGGCGGTGTGGAATAATTCGATAATTTCCTGTAGCCCTGCTTCGTAGAACATCGTGTTCGCCGCGCTGATATGCTGGTCGCGGCTGAATTGTGCCTGAATGTCGCCGGGGAGTTGTTTGGCGGTGCTTCCCAGGCGGGCATTAACCAACGCGCATAAATAATGGCGGCTGGCGATGTCGTAAAAGCCTTTCCCTTCAAAGGTGGTGGGTAATGTCACCTCTTGCGGGTATGGACTGACCACCTTGAGCAAAGTGCTCAGGATCGAAGGGGCAGTGGGAGGGGTGCGTACAGTAGGGGTCATGAACTTAATAGCAGGTGCGGTCAACCATACCGCATCTGTTCGCGAGGGGGCACGGTTTCCTGTAATGCCACGACCCGCACTTTCAGTAATTGAAGCAAAATTAAGGTGAGATAGAGCGGGTTCAGATAGAGATACCGCTTCCACAGGCGGCGGGGTTCTTGAACCAACCGGAAGAACCATTCAAGTCCGCGATTTTGAAGCCAAGAGGGTGCCTGCGGGACGGTTCCCGCGTGAAAATCAAACGCGGCACCCACCGCCAACAGAGGCATGGGAAGCAGATCGCGATTCTCATAGACCCATGTTTCCTGGCGGGGGCACCCTAAGCCCACTAGTACGATGGATGCACCACTCTCACGGATGGTTTGGGCAATTTCGATTTGCTCTTCGGCACTGACCTGTCGAAAACGGGAAGGCTGGCTTCCGGCAATCTTCAGCGCGGGGAATTTGGCTTTCAGATTGGCGGCAAGGGTTTCCAACACCTCGGGGCGGCTTCCATAGAGGTAGACCGACAACCCTTCTTGCGCCGCCCGTTCGCAGACTTTCAGGGTCAGGGTGGGTCCGTAGACCCGATCCGGCAACTTTACGCCGTAGAGCCAGCCCATTGCCCAGCGCACGGGTTGACCATCGGGTACGACCAGATCAATCCCGTTTAAACGGTGGCGATGTTCTGCATCGGTTGCGCCCGTCATCACCCCATGCACTGCCAGAGCAGTGACGGTGAGCGGACGATGGGCACGGGCGGCAGAGATGATTTTTTGCACGGCAGATTCATAATCTACCGCGTTGATTCCCACCCCCAGCACGTTTTGTTTGCCGTAATCAATCATCAATCTTTTTGTTACTTTTATCGGTTTGGCGGTAGCCAAACCGATAAAAGTAAGTTTCTACGCCATTACCCACCGTTCCTCATTCATCGCG
>CBKYSX010000265.1:0-6003 GCA_966690745.1 uncultured Ardenticatenales bacterium | reverse complement strand
CCAGTGGGAACCACCCGCCTGTTGTTGATTGCCTATGGCGAAGTCCGTGCGGGGATTGACCTGAGCCAGATGACGGAGCAGGACATTACCGTGCTGAGTGATACAATTCAAATTCGGATACCCCCGCCCCGTATCATAGATTCCAAAATAGATGTGAATCAAACCCGCGTCTACGATTACGATCAGGGCTTTTTGAGTTTGGGTCCTGATGTCGGACCGCAACTGGCAGATATGGCGCAGGAAGAAGCATTGGTAAAAGTGAACAACGCCGCCTGTGAAAACGGGATTTTAGAGGAAGCCAATGCCCGCGCCGCAATCGTCTTGGAGGGCTTGTTCGCGGGGCTTGCCGATGGGCGGCGCGTGGAAATTGTGACCCAAACTGCGTCGGGGTGTCCTTAATTTTGATATTCTCTACATGTAAAAAATCGCGCCCATCAGCGCGATTTTTTTTATGGCAATAATTTTGCCAACATGGACGGGTAGTTATTTAAGAACATTTTGGTCAGCGTAAAATGGTCAGTTTCTTCAAAGGGAGTAGGGATAATTCCATGGCTACCAAAGGTGTACAAAAGTGCGTCGGGGTACGCCATCAGAATGGGGGAATGGGTCGCAATAATAAATTGTGACCCCTGTTTCACGAGTTCGTGCAATCGTGCCAACATTGCGAATTGGCGGGCGGGTGATAAAGCGGCTTCCGGTTCATCCAGCAGGTACAGTCCCTTTTCCGTAAAGCGATGAAGCATTAACGCCATGAACGATTCGCCATGGGATTGATGATGTAAGGATGTACCCCCGTAGGCATGAGTAACTTCCAGGTGTTCCACTTCCGTGGCGACATTGTAGAAACTCTCGGCGCGTAAAAAGAAGCCGGTTTTGGGTCGTCTAATTCCTTTTGAAAGCACCAGATAGTCGTGCAAGGAAGAGTGGGAGGCGCGGGTTGAAAAGCGGAAATTTTGTGTGCCTCCCTCGGCATTAAAGCCCCACGCCACTGCCATTGCCTCTAATAACGTAGATTTTCCGGAACCATTTTCGCCCACAAAAAATGTAACCGCCGGGTGTAACGGGAGGATATTCAGATGCCGGACCGCATCTATGTTAAAAGGGTAGGAGCCAAACGAGGGGATAGCATCCCGTCTTAAGGCAACACGGGTTACAAAATGGTCGGCAATTTTAGGTTTTGGCATGAGGAAGATTTGAATGGGTTATATGATGAATGCCAAATGTCGGTGATGTTCCACCGTCATGATTAAGAAAGTGGGGCGGGCACAAGGCACCGCCCCACTAGTCGCTTAATTTTTATAGGAATGTGGCAAGACGATAGAAGTTATCCGTTGGCGCGGGGGCAAACGGCAAAGGCAGAGCCATCCAGATTGGTGCCAACATCAAACAGTTCGTCGCCTGCCTGTACTTCAATGCGGTAGCCGGGAGTAATCACATCCAGATAGGCTTGCCCCGGCATCGGACAGCCCAATGCCGAACTGGGCCATTCTACGGCTTCGCTGGTGGTCACTTCCAATTCTTCAACGGGTAGTCCTGTAGCAGTTGCCACTTCCGCCAGAGCCTGATCAATAATGGATTGCGGAATCTCACTACCGCCGCCACCTCCTGCATTGCCACTGGGCGGTGCGGCAGGGGTGGGGTCCAGCACAGGGGTTTGCGTAGGTGCGGTATCGGTGGCGGCGGGGGCAACCTCATCGGGGGTGGGTTGTGTAACAGGTTGTACCGTGCCACACGCCACCAAAAAGAGCATGGCTATCAATAGAAGCCAGTAAGGTTTCATAATGTATTCTTGCCTTTGGTTAGTATGCCGATGATACCAATGCCTGTACAGCAATATCACCTACCAGACGAATGACCACCATAGCGATAATCGGACTGAGGTCCATATTGGCAATCGGGGGAATCACGCGGCGGAACGGTTCCAGAATCATATCGGTCGTGCGAAACAAAAAGTCTACGATGGGATTGTAGGGGTCAATCCGAATCCCCGCCATCGGTGCCCACGACAGCAAGACGCGGATCAGGATGAGCAGACTTATCACTTGTACCAGTAACGAAATCATTTGTGCCAGAGCAATCATGGGTGTCCTTCTGAACGTCATTCAAGTACGACTCGGTTTACCTGTGCATGAAGCAAAATATGCTTGATGCTTTCTGAAATTATAGTCGTTCCCCAAAAAGGGCGGTTCCAATCCGTACATGGGTCGCGCCCTCCTCAATGGCAATCTCATAATCATTGGTCATGCCCATGGAAAGCCAGTCAAAACCGGTGGTAGGGAACGTCTTTTGCAATTCTTCTTGTACTGTACGCAAGCGCACAAAGTAAGGTCGCGTCATTTCAGGATTCTCATAAAAGGGAGCCATCGTCATTAATCCCCGTATTCGCACCTGCGGCAGAGCCGTCACCTGCGCCACTTCCTTTACAAAAAATTCCAATTCCTCCGGCGATGTTACCCGCCAGCCCCCTTTGCTTTCCTCGCCGCTCACATTCACCTGCAACAAGATATCCAAAGGTTTCGCCGTTTCCCCTTCTGGAGAGGGGGGAAGGGGGTGGGTTCGCCGTTCCCCCTTTCCGTTACGGAGAGGGGGGTAGGGGGGTGAGGTCAGCCTTTTATCCAACTCGACTGGCACGCTCAACCGGTCTACCGAATGAACCACATCACACAATCCAATCAACTCTTTTATCTTGCGGCTCTGAATATGCCCAATCATGTGCCAGCGCACATCCGATAGCCTCAATGCCTGCCGTTCGCGCAATCCTTCCACCCGGTTTTCCCCGAAATCGCGCACCCCTGCCGCATACGCCTCTGTGACCAGTTCGGCCGGATGGGTCTTAGTGACTGCCCGCCGCCCACTGCGCCGCGCCGCCGCTTCAATCCGCCTCTGCACCTGTTCCAATCGCGCTTTAAATCTATCGCTCATGAGGCATATTCTAGCGCAAAAGTTGAGATAGAGGTAGAGGTTAGAGATAGGGAGGTTTGGGAATGCAAGCATTTTTCCTTTGGCAAAATTTTTCCCTGCTACCTCTCTATTCCTATCTCTAACCTCTATCTACACTAGCGAGGCCATCATGGCAAAGCGTCCCGTCACCGGGCGTTCTGCCCGGTAGGAATAAAATAGATCGGTGCGGCAGGCAGTACAGACCCCTGCCCGTTCAATGGTTCGCACCCCTGCCTGGCGCAATTGTGCTTCGTTGGCGGCATCTAAATCAAAATGAGGGCGTTCACCGTTGCCTTCTGCCAGCCAAGACGTGCCGCCCTGCCATACCTCCGCTTGCGCCGCGACTTCCCACCCCACTTCGTAACAACACGCCCCAATCGCCGGACCCAACCCTGCGATAATATTGCGGGGGCGGCTTCCTTCGATTTCCATTGAGGCGATCAATGCCCCTGCCACCCCCCCCACTGTACCGCGCCACCCCGCATGTGCCATTCCTAATACCCCCGCTACCGGGTCGTATGCCAGAATCGGTTGACAATCGGCAAAGGTCAGTACCAAAGCCAGATTTTTGGTTTTGGTAACAAAGCCATCCATATAGGGCGATTCCACCCCCAGATGTCGCTCGTCTACATGCCAGATGCGATTGGTATGGGCGATATAACGGTCTACTTGCCGTCCACGTTCCGTACCAATCGCAACATGTGCCCGCCGTACATTCTCTTCCACATTGGCTTGCGTATCGCCTACGCTTTTCCATGCAAAATTAAGTGTATCCCATGGGGCGGTACTAACACCACCGTGCCGGGTCAACACCCCATGCCGTAGACCCTCTGTCGGAAAACGCTCAAATTGCAGATAAATCACCCCGTTGTGGGCGGTTACTTCCCTCATATCGGTTCAAGAAATCAGTAACAGGAAGAAGGGAAACCCCTTGTTCGCGTTTCTCATTTCCCATTTCTCAATTCTTGTTTGGCGCGGGTATGATAGAGGGCGGAGGCAAAATGCTAAAACCGTTCACCTTTACCCTTTTAATTCTGCTATCTACCCTTTTACTTTCTGCCTGTCGGGGCGAAATCCGCAACCCTGCCGCGCTAACCCCCTGGGTGACGACCACCGCGATTGCCCCGCCCACCAGCACCCTGATTCCTACGCCCACGGTGCCGCCTACCGCTACCCCGGTGATTGTGATTCACATCGTCCAATCGGGAGATTCGCTTTTTGCCATTGCCATTCAATATGGAACCACCGTAGAAGCCATTGAACAACAAAACGGGTTGGAACCCGGGGCGATTCTGAATGTGGGGCAGGAATTACGCATCCCGCAATAAAAGAGGGTCGCCTAGGCGACCCTCCTTTATAGAACTTGTCCACTTCTAAAGGTTATAGCGACCACAAGGGTACACCCTACAGGTTACTGAATTTCTTTGATTGCCTTTTCCAATTCTGGGACGATAGTGTGCAAATCGCCCACAATCCCGTAATCCGCAATCTTGAAGATGGGGGCATCTTTGTCTTTATTCACAGCAACAATCGTTTTGCTGGTTCGCATCCCGGACAGGTGTTGCAATGCGCCGCTAATTCCTAATGCAATATAGAGCTTGGGCGAAATTGTTTTCCCCGTCTGCCCGACTTGCTCTTCATAGGGTCGCCACCCGGCATCCACGACAGCACGGGTAGTTCCCACTGCCCCGCCCACGAGGTCTGCCAATTCCTCGACGATATGGAAGTTGTCGGGGTTGCCCACGCCACGCCCCCCGCTGACCACAATCGAGGCATCGGCAAGGGCAGGACGGTCGCCACCCTTTTCTTCCACATTCAGCACTTCGACGCGGCTTCCGGGTAAATCGTCCACATCTACTTCTTCGATATCCGCCTCTTTGCCTGCGGTGGCTTGCGCCGCCGCCCAGGTATTGGGGCGCAGAGTTGCCAACACGGTTCCGTTGACCTTGACCTTTGCCAGTACCTGCCCGGAATACATGGGGCGCGTAATGATTATTTCGCCATCTTCCACCTCTATACTAACAATATCACTGGCAAGTCCGGCTTTCACCTTCGCCGCCACCCGTGGAGCCAATTCGCGTCCGGTGGTGGTCATCCCAAAGAAAACGGCGGTGGGTTCTTCGCTTTCAATGATTTGTTGCAACGCCGCCGCATAGGGTTCAGCGTTATAAGCGGCTAAGCCATCATTATCGGCAACAAAGAGTACATCTGCGCCCCGTCCTCCGACATCCCCTGCCAGCGCATCGGCATCCAGACCATCGCCCAACGCCACTACGCCGACTTCTGCATCCAATTTATCGGCAACTTGCCGCGCCGCCGTCAACAATTCGTAGGTTACTTTTTTGGGTGTATCGCCATCCAATTCCGCGACCACCAGAATTAAATCTGCCATAGTATCCTTGTAGTGATAAGTGAATAGTGGTTAGTGAAAAGTGAACTACAGGAACGGTTTTACAGAGTTGAAGATTGAATGTCACTGATATTCACTTATCACTATTCACTTATCACTCATAGTGCTTTTGCTTCTTCGTGTAATAGCCGTACCAATTCGCGTGCCGCGTCGGCGGGTTCCCCTTCAATGATGCGTCCGCCCGCACGGGTGGCGGGCTTGCTCATGCTCATCACTTCTAATTTGGGAGCAAGGCTGTCCGTATCCACGCCGAGGTCGCCCGCGCTCCACACCGTAAGGGGTTTTTTCTTCGCGCCCATGATCCCTTTCAAAGAGGGGTAGCGCGGCTCATGGGGTCCCTGGCTTTCGGTGAGTACAGCGGGGGTGGAGACTTTCACAGTCTGGTAGCCGCCCTCGGCTTCGGCACGAACAACAACACTATCACCTTCTACCTTTTCAACCGTGATGATATTGGCAACGTGGGGCAAATCCAGCATATCCGCCAGCAAAATCCCCGTTTGTCCGAGGTCGTCATCTACTTCTTTCCACCCCGTCCAAATCAAATCATACTCGCCGATTTTTTCAACTGCCGTCGCCAATACGGTTGCTTGCCCTAGGGGGTCTAACCCTTCAAAGGCGGCATCCTGCAAGTGGTAGGCTTCGTCTGCACCCAT
>CBKYSX010000264.1:0-6019 GCA_966690745.1 uncultured Ardenticatenales bacterium | reverse complement strand
GCTTTCTGTGTCCACGAAAGGCACTATGACAACTGTAAATCGTTTATCACCTGAGCGCGACGAGCGCGTTTTTCTGGTTGGGTTGGGGTCGAAAGGGAATGAAGTTACGCTCTGGAGCGTGGATGATTCGCTTGCCGAACTCGCCCGCCTCGCTGAAACGGCGGGGCTAACCGTTACCGGTTCCACCTATCAAAAGTTAGAAAATCCCCATCCCTCCACCTATATCGGGTCAGGGAAGGTGGAAGAAGTCCGGCAGGCAATTCAGGCGGACGAGGCGGGAGTCGTCATTTTTGATGATGAACTTTCCCCTGCCCAACAGCGCAATTTGGAAAAGCACTTTGGCGAAAATGTGAAAGTACTGGACCGTACCGCGCTGATTTTGGACATCTTCGCCCAACACGCCTCGACCCGCGAAGGGCAACTGCAAGTCGAACTCGCCCAGTATGAGTATCGCTTGCCGCGCCTGACCCGGATGTGGACCCACCTTGCCCGTCAGGCGGGGGGTGGTTCAGCCCGTGCAGGGGCAGGGGGTGTGGGAGTGCGGGGTCCCGGTGAAACCCAGCTGGAAGTAGACCGCCGCGAAATTGGCTTAAAAATCGCCCACATTAAGCGGGATTTGGAGGATGTACGCCGCCACCGCGAACAGCACCGCCGCCAACGAAGCAAAAGCGGGATTCCGATTATCGCATTGGTGGGGTACACCAACGCAGGCAAATCCACCCTGTTAAATGCAGTCAGTGGCGCAAAAGTGCTGGCGGAAGACAAATTGTTCGCCACGCTTGATCCCACCACAAGGCGCGTTACGCTTCCGGCGGGGCGCGAGGTACTGTTCACCGATACGGTGGGTTTTATCCAAAAATTGCCTACCGATTTGGTGGCGGCATTCCGTGCTACATTGGAAGAAATCGCCGAAGCGGATTTGCTCCTGCATGTGGTGGATATTTCCCACCCGATGGCAGATGCCCAGATTGAAGCGGTAGAAGAGGTATTGGAATCGCTGAAAATCACGCAGAAACCATTGGTAATGGCGTGGAATAAAGCCGATTTGTTGACGGACGAGCAACGCGCCGACCTGCAAACCGATACTGCCCGCTACGGCGATACCGTATTGATTAGCGCGGAAACCGGCGAGGGGATTCCTACCCTGTTGGACACTATCGAAACGACCCTGCGTCGCCAGATGGTGGAATTGTCGCTGAAAATCCCTTATCGTGAGGGTGAATTGCTGAATTTGCTCCACGAACAGGCGATCATTGAAGAGGAAGTCCATGAGGCGGACGGAACGCTTATTCGGGCGTTCGTTCCGCAACGGGTCGCCGGGTTGCTGGCAAATTACCGTGCCAATGCCCCTATTGGATAAATACGGTTCTTGTCTGCCAGTTCCGTTGCACTGCACCGGCGGCTACTGATAAGCTGAACGACAACGACTTAAAAAGCAAGGTTCTCATCGAACCTTGCTTTCTTTTTTTCCGCCAAAACTGTGCTAGACTTGCGCCGCTTAACCGAACGAATTGCATATTCCATAGTGCATATTGCATAAACGGCAACGACAATTTGCCTCCAAGATCAATAGAGCGGTAAGTCGTTTATGCACGATGCAATATGCACTATGAAACATCCAGATTGATATAAGGATAACAAGAATGGAACGTACATTCATCATTGTGAAGCCGGATGCCGTGCAACGGGGACTAACGGGGGAAATCATCAGCCGCTTTGAGCGACGGGGCTTAAAGAGCGTTGCGATTAAAATGATTCAAGCGGAACGCGCCACTGTCGAAGAACACTATGCCGAACACAAAGGCAAAGGGTTCTACGAGGGGTTGGTCAATTATTTGATGTCCGGTCCGATTGTGATTGTTGCGCTGGAAGGCAAAAACGCCATCAAAGCCGCCCGCCAAACCATCGGCGCGACTCGCCCGATGGAAGCCGATGTTGGCACAATTCGAGGGGATTTGGCATTGGAAGTCGGGCGCAATCTGGTTCACGGCTCAGACGGTACTGAATCCGCCGCCCGCGAACTGGGATTGTGGTTTAGCGACAGCGATTATGTAGCCCACACCCGCCCCGGCGAGGAATGGATTTACGAGTAATCGCTTCTTTAATGGTAATAAAAACCGCGCACTCTGCGCGGTTTTTTTATTGAATACGCAATACCACTGGGGCATCCGTCCAGAGTTTTTCAAGACGGTATTTTTCCCGTTGGGAACGGTTGAAGATGTGGACAATCACCCAATTAAAATCCATTAACACCCAACCGCTTTCGGGACCACCTTCAATCACACGGGGCGCGAGGTTGTGCTGTTTGCCAACCTCTTCGTCTACTGCCCGCACGATGGCGCGGAGCATTCGTTCGTTGTCCGCCGTCCCGATGACAAAATAATCCGCAATCGGCGAGAGGTTGCGGAGGTCCAACATTATGATTTCTTCCCCTTTGCGGTCTTCAATCGCGTTCACGATGGTACGGGCAAGTTCTACAGCGTCCAGAGGGCAAATCCTTCCTTGTTTGGGAGTTTGATAAAAAGTTAATATCTCTTTACGCACATCCCTTTGTTGAATTTTGGTATCAGGTTATATTTTATCATAGTGCCTGACGCAAACCAAAGCGGCGACCAATTCTTGCGGTATGGGCACTACTCTGCTGTCCGATAAGTATACCCGTCCCACCAAAATTTCAGACGTTTACAGCTTTCCGTGAAAGGAACCTCTACCAATGGCAACCGAGACAGAAGAAACCGAAGATTTGGGCGACAAGGCGAAAGCGGCGTTGGATGATGTGGCAGGGGCAGGCACCTCCGATAAAATTGAAGGAAGCGTACAAGAGGCAGTCGGCGACGCGAAATCCGCCATCGGGCAAGCCACCGACAATGCTGAATTGGAAGGGGAAGGTGCCGCGGATCAGGTATTAGGGCAAGCAAAACAGGCAGAAGGGGAAGCGGAAAGCATCGGGGAGAAAATTCAAGATTTTGTGGAAGATGCCAAAGACGCAGTGAGCGGTTTCTTCAACAAAGTGAAAGATGCGTTGGACGGGGACGACGACGAAAAGAAAGAAGAAGTCTAGTTCCGACTGAATACAGGAACGGGATGAGGTGCGTTCTGCACCTCATCCCGTTTTTTGTTGGGAGTCCCGTCGTTGAGGATACAATAATTCCCTGCTGGAATTATTGTATCCTCTTTTTACGCTTGAAGTACGTACCTTCTATTTGTTATAAATCCAAAATCATCGCGGTGGCGGTTGCAGGACACGCACCCTGCAATTCCGCTGAAGCGTTCAACGCCGGAGGTAATTCCGATTGGGGAATCGGACGAAAGCCAAAGCGGGGAAAATAGTCGGCGGCAGTGGTTGTCAGCAAAGCCAATTGACGGATGCCGTGATGTCGAGCATCTGTTACAATCTGTTCGACCAATAATCGCCCCGTCCCTTTGCGTGGGTCGGCTACAGCAACTGAACGGAGCAACCCGACCTCGCCATATTGTTCAATTCCTGCAACTCCGGCGATTGTGCCATCGTGGTTGAGTGCCAGCAGAAAATGGGGCAGGTGTGCTTCCGCTCCGTCCAATGGTAAATTGAGACTCGATAACAGGGTTGCAATGGCAAACCAATCGGCAGGTGTGGCGTGGCGGTAGGTGTACATATGAGGTCGTGAGGTTGAAACCTCACGCTGGTATAGGAAGTCGGCTCAAGCCGACTAACAGAACGGAATAACTTGCTATGAGTTTTATCTTGATTGATTTATTGACGCAAGCCAAAGCGGTGAAAGCTTACACGGTTGGATGGGAGCAGGATTCAATCATAAACTGGCTCAAAACTCACGGAAAGGTAAACGAGGTTCATCTGGCATTGCCATGGGGTGATGAGCTACTCTATGTGTTTGAATCGGCTATAGGCATCCGCACCACTTTTCGATTTATGGACAACGGACAGATGGTTATTATGTTGGAGCATTCAACCTATGTGCTTTAAAAGAACAGAGACCCTATGAGTGGGCTATATTAAATGTTTTTTGAACCGAATGAATTTGATGAGATGGAGCTTCCTCTAGTGGTAGGCCACTTCGATAAATGGGATAGAGCAGAAGTACTTGGTAAGCGAGTACCGGCAATCTTTTCCCTTGCCCGAAGGGCAGTGGAGGATGAGACCTTGCTTCCTATTGTAATAGAGGTGATTAATCGAGAGACGAATCGTAATGGGAAACCCAGCATTGGACCTATAACGGTTTCGCAGTTGGGTATTTTGTCGCTTCGCGTTTTAGGTTCGCACTCGGATAATATCAAACAAGCAATTCAGCAAACTGTCCAATACTAGAGTGACTTTGACCAGCTCCTTATTACTAATCATTTGGTTAAATTAGGGGTGGAGGAATGACTGTCTATAGTTCCCTAATAAAACCGTAAACCAGCCACTTGCTCAACGGCTTAAATTACCGTTATAATCGCCCCAAACCCACCATCTGCCAAGCAAAACATGGCAGAGATTATGATAAGGAGCGACCTGTGGCGGCGTTGGCACCGATTCTCGCATTACTCCTCGGTTATTTGGTTGGCTCGTTTCCAACGGGCTATCTGGCAGGACGCTTTTTGTCGGGCGCAGATGTGCGGACGGTGGGTAGTGGTCGCACCGGCGGCACGAATGTGTTGCGTTCGGCGGGGCGCAACGCGGCGATTGTTACCATTGTCGGAGATACCATCAAAGGGATTATCGCCGTTTATGTAGCACGGTTGATATGGGCGGCGGAACCCGCCCCCATGATTGATTTAATTGCCGCCCTCACCGCGTTGGGGATTGTGATTGGTCACAATTACTCTATTTTCCTCGGCTTTAAGGGCGGAGCCGGAACCATGACGGGGGGCGGCGCGATGATTGCCCTTGACCCCTTTATCCTCCTCGCCTCCTGTCTTATCCCCATCGCCTTTGCCTACATTACCAAAATGTCCAGTATTGGGTCCCTGTTATTCACCGGAATTGCCCTATTGGTCAGCCTGATTCTGGTTTATTTCGGAATCCGACCCGCCGAAATTCTGGTCTTTTTCGTGGGCTTTTTCCTGATTAGCTGGTACGCCCACCGCCCCAACATCGCCAAACTCCGCGCCGGAACCGAACGGCGCATCGGGGAGAAAGCGCAAGCATAAAGAGGGTTTACATGTCTGAAAAAATCGCCGTGATAGGCAGTGGTTCCTGGGGAACCACGTTGGCAATTCTTACCGCCCGTGCCGGACGGGAAACATGGCTATGGGCGCGAACGCCGGAAGAGGCAGAAATGTTGAACCTGCGGCGTGAAAACAGCCGCTTTTTACCGGGGGTTCCCTTCCCCGATGCATTGCATGTTTCCGCCGATGCCGCCGATGTGTTGCAGGATGCAGCGGTGGTGCTGTTGGTTTCCACCGCGCAGAGGATGCGGGAGAATGTGCGCCAATTGCGTGATCTGTTCCCGCCCGATGCCATTCTGCTCTCCTGCGCCAAGGGGTTGGAATTGGGAACGCTGAAGCGCATGACCACGGTAATTCGGGAAGAACTTCCGGACTCTATGCAAGCCAACGCCGGAACCTTAAGCGGTCCCAATCTGGCGCGGGAAATAGCGGCGGGAATGCCCGCCAGTACCGTTGTGGCGATGGAAGATCAGGCGAAGGCAAAAGTAGCGCAAAAATTACTGAATACCCCCACGTTCCGCGTCTATACCCATGATGATGTGACGGGGGTCGAAATGGCGGGGGCGTTGAAAAATGTGATTGCGATTGGCGGCGGCGCGGTAGATCAGTTCGCGCTGGGCGATAATGCCAAAAGCACTTACCTGACGCGGGGTTTGGCGGAGATTACGCGCCTCGGCACGGCGGCGGGGGCAAACCCGCTTACCTTTGCGGGGTTGGCGGGGTTGGGCGATATGCTCTGTACCTGCGCCAGTTCCCACAGCCGCAAACATTCTGTGGGTGTAGAGTTGGTAAAGGGAGGCTCGCTTGAGGACATCCGCGCCAGTATGACCCAGATTGCCGCAGGGGTGATTACAGTCCCAGCGGCGCGGGA
>CBKYSX010000263.1:0-6046 GCA_966690745.1 uncultured Ardenticatenales bacterium | reverse complement strand
AACCCCTGTCAGAATCAAATGCCGACCCGCCAACAAATGCCCGACAGCGCGGGTAATCACCCCTTCCGGTAACGCCAGTGATTCTCCGATTCGCGTTTCTGCCGCCGCCAATTGTTCGGGGGTGGGGGGAACCAACGGTTTGTCCGCCCACGTATTCAAAGGAGCAGAGGCTCCGGCATAAGGTGCGCCAAACTCTTTGATCGCATGGGAAGGGCGCGCCCGCCGAATAGGTGTTTCAATGACATCAGGAGAAGTGTTGCCCTCGGTTGCCGGTTCGCTTTCTGCTTTTCGCTTACCGCCCTCTGCCTCCGCCATCCATCCTAAAAATTGGTCAATTTCCAAATGAAGCGGCAGACGTGGAGCGGCACGATGTCCGTTGTCATAAAAGGAACGTAAATCCGCTACTGCCCGAACGAAGGTTATATAATCCTGGTTGCCAACTTCCCAGCCCAGCCGCCGAATCCCGATAATAGCCCGTTGGTGGAACAGAGGATAGTCATTTAAGTGCGTCCATCCCCACAGCTCCGCCAAAATGGTGCGTCCGGCATAGCGGATTTGGCTCGGGTAGCGGGCAAGTTTTTCGGCTAAGGGTTCGTCGGGGTCGAACAAAAAGGCTTTGAGGGTTGGAATGAGAATGTCTAAATCATTGCCCTCGGCGATTTGGCTTTTCTGGCGGGTCGCGGAATAGAGCGTATCCAGAACCACATGCAAATCGTTGGCATCAAAAAGGGGAGGTTGACTGCGGAGTTTGTTTAAGTGGCGTTGTACCGTCTGGTAACGGTCAAGCAAGGCAGGAAAATCAAAGAGGGCGGAAACCGCGTCACGGTCACTCGTTAAATCGCGCCAATCTTCTAAGGCTTCGGTGAGAGCAGGGAGAGAACGATTCATGCACGTTAGTTTTTACCGACCCGTCGGAATCGGAGTTCCGTGTTGCCGATTTTAACGATGTCGCCGTCTTGTAAGGACGCAACCCCGCGAATCGGCTTTCCATTTACCAACGTCCCGTTGGTAGAGGTGTAATCGAATATGGTAAATTCGTGGACTTCGCCTGTATCCGTGCGGTGACTGATTTGGGCGTGAAGGCGGGAAACTTCGTCATCAGCAATGGCAATCAGGTTGTCATCGAAACGCCCGATAGAGGCACTTTCACCACTTCGCAACAACCACCGCTTTCCGATAGACTCCGCCAAAATCATTGCAACAGGTGCGCCGCTCCGCGTGGTTGCATGATGCGTTGCTGGTACGGCGGCAGTGGCTACGGCGGGTTGTTTCGCCGTTGCATCCCGTCCCAGGGTACTTTGTTGCGATGTCGTATTGACGCTGGTAAAGTACCCCAAATCCGCCTCCGCGGAGGCGGACGTATTGGCACGGGTTTGCACACGTCCCCAGCCCTGTTCAATCACGGCTTGGGGTCCCGTATCGTAATCGGTACGATGGCGCGGCGTGTTTAATTGAGGAGTGCGATTTGGCGATTCACGGATGAGCATTGTGGCGACTATCCCTGCCACAAAGCCAATCACCGCGCTAATAATCATTGCAATAACTTCAATCCCGCCTTGCATACGTGCTCCTTATGCCAATCGTCTGTTTGATTCTATCATACGCGGACGACAGCAAATAATCAATCGCCTAGTATAGCTATAATGTTCATGGTATCGCGCACTGCGCGATACCATGAACATAGACATTATAAAGCATGTACGATACCAAAATTACCTGTGCGGTGTTGGCAGGGGGAAAATCTTCGCGGATGGGGCAGGATAAGTCCCTCTTGCCTATTAACGGCGAACCGTTGATTCAACGGGTGCTAAGCCGCCTTGCCGATATTACCGATGAATTGATGATTGTCACGGATGAACCCCATAAGTATGAATTTTTGCCGTTTTGGGTGCGCTTTGCGGGGGATATTGGCGGCTTGGGGCAAGGTCCATTGGCGGGAATTGCCGGAGCATTGATGAAGGCGCGGTATCCGCGTGTGGCAGTAGTGGCAACGGATATGCCCTTTGTCAATTCCGCCCTGATTCGTTTTCTGGCGGTGGTAGACCCCACCGCCGATGTGGTGGTTCCTGTGATTAGCGATGAAGGGTTCCCCGAAACGCTTCATGCTATTTATTCCAAGTCTGCCCTCTATGCAATTCAGGAGCAGTTGATTGAAGGTAACCGCAAAATCACTCAATTTTTTGATCAAGTACGGGTTGTTACCGTACCGCGGGAACAGATTCTGCCATACGACCCCGATTTGCGTTCCTTTCTCAACGCTAATACGCCTGAAGATTGGGACAAAATCCAATCCCTTATTGAATGAGAATACGTAAGACAAATGACGGGCTTCCAAATACCGGTAACCTTAACCACTATCAAAGAAGTAATCGCGTGGACCTCGCAACCACAGGAACAGGCAATACAACTCTCAGGCGAGAAACAACTTGCTTTTTGCCTGAGCTGTTGTGAACGACTGGAGCCTAATTGGCGTACCCTCGCACGCTTTGATACAACTCTGGACGCGGAATTCTATCGCAAGATCCTCGACACTCTTTGGCGGTTACCACTGTTGACTGTTACCACTCTAATGCAGGAAGAGGCTCCGCTTAAAACGATAATTGACGATGTGACACAAGTCATGAAGGAAATCGAACTCAAAACGGATGGCAGTCACTCTTTTTGGTATCAGATTGACTACACCGCCTTAGCCTCGCTACACTACATTGCCAGTTATCTGCTCCAAAATCAATTCGAACAGATGGTGAAAGTGGTGAGTAATGAGTCTATAGAGATTGTTTCCACTTTTGTTGCTGTGACTGGAGATAGTTTTCCCTTTGATGGTAAGACCGAATATGGTGTTTCTATGTGGGAATACAACACCCCAATTGTGCAACAAGAAGTTCACCTACAAATGGTTACAGTCAACTATTTACAGAATTTGGTGCAAGTAGATCAAGAAGCAATCAAAGTGCTAAAAACCTTAGGCTTTGCCGGTATTCAGGCAAGCAAGCGACATATTATTTTTTAGCCAACTCTGCTGTAACAAATTAAACTTCACGGTAGGATTACAATGCCTCAACGGGTTTATGCCAGAGTTATTTTAGTACCATCACAAAGGTGAAATTCCTTTTACGTCCTGCTTTCTACGTCCGCCCCTACAGATAAGGCAACCTGTATTTTCTATGCAAGTAACTCCTTTACTCGCCCTTGCCGCCGCCATCCCGATTGTGGTGATTTTGTTCACGATGGTGCAATGGCGGTGGAGCGGCACCAAAGCCGGAATTGCGGGATGGGTAGTGGCAATGGTGCTGGCTCCTACCCTCTTTCAAGCCGATTTTTCCCTGCTCTGGTATGCCCATGTTCGCAGTCTCTTGCTCTCCTTATATGTCTTATACATCATCTGGTCGGCGTTGTTGTTGTATCAGGTGGTGAATGAGGCAAAAGCCGTACAGGATATTGCGGCAGGGGTAGCACGGCTAACGGGAGATTCCCTAACCCAATTGTTGGTCTTGGGGTGGCTCTTTTCCTCCTTTTTACAGGGCATTACCGGGTTCGGGGTAGCGGTAGCGGTGGTGGCTCCTCTGCTCATCGGGATGGGGTTTCAGCCGATGTTCGCGCTGGTTGCTACTTCGATTTCGCACGGGTGGGCAGTTACCTTTGGCAGTGCCGGAACTTCATTCCTGACCCTCGTTGCCGTTACAGGCGTACCGGGGGCGGAGATGGCGGCGGAAAATGCCATCATTCTGGGGGTGGCGGCACTACTATGCGGTTGGTCGGTGGCGCATATTCATAGCGGGTGGCAGGGTGTGATACGAGGCTCTTTATTTGTATTGGTGGTGGGAAGCGTGGTGGCAGTCACTCAGTATATACTGGCAATGGCTGGGTTTTTTTCCGTTGCGGCATTCGGTGCCTCGTTTGCGGGGTTAATCGTTGCAGTACCGATGGCGCGATTACCCTTTTATCGCGGGGAACCCCAACAACGAGATACGAATCTCCCCATCCCCCCGCGCTTACGAACCCGTTTACCTCTTTCGCTTGCCGCCTACGGTATGTTTTTGGTGGTCATTCCGGCGGCGGAGGGAATTCCTGTCCTCAATGCTTTTCTCAACCAAGTGATTCTGGATTGGAATTTTCCCGCCGCAACGACAGGTTTGGGGTGGGAGGTTGCGGCAGGGGGCGGACGCTCGGTGAGTGTTTTCGGGCATACGGGTGCATTGATTGTCTATGTTGCCCTGATTTCTTTTGCCATGTTTGCACTTACGGGACGGTATCAAACAGTGGAAGGCGGCATTGAAGGGGCAACCCGGCGGATTCTAAGGAATACACTCAAATCCAGTCAGGCGACAACAGTCAGTATCTTGTTCCTGAGTGCGATGGGCGTGGTGATGGACAATAGCGGGATGGTGTACAGCCTTGCCGTAGGGCTACAACAACTGTTCCCCCCCCAATTTTATCCCATGGTTGCCCCATTGTTGGGGGCTTTGGGGGCGTTTGTAACGGGAAGTAATACCAATTCCAATGTCCTTTTTGGCCCGTTGCAACAGCAGGTCGCGCTATTAACCAACCTATCCGTTCCGGCAATCCTCGCGGCGCAATCGGCGGGGGCTTCGGTGGGTTCGATAATTGCCCCCGCAAAATTGGTGGTGGGGGCAAGTACGGCAAACCTATCAGGGAGTGAAGGTGAAACCCTGCGCCGCCTTGCGCCTTATGTGGTGCTGTTGTTAATCGTGATGGGGGGGCTGACCTATTTGTTATTGTGAAAAGGTTAGTGTGGCGTATTGCATAGTGCATAACGACTAACGCATTTACGGACTATAAAATAAAAAGTTCCTACTAAAGGAAATGCCATGCACCCTGTTATGCCGATTTTGGTGGCGGATTTGTTGCCGCCGCTTCACGCTGAATTAATGAGCCTCTTGCGCGGTTTAACCGTCGAGGAATGGGAGAAGGCAACAGTTGCCGTGCCTTGGACGGTGCGCGATATGGTAGCGCATCTATTGGATACTGATATTCGCCGCCTTTCCTATGGACGCGACCATCTGGTGCGAGATAGTTCCCGGCCTGCGCCCGATAGTTATGAGGAATTGGTGACGTTGTTGAACCGCCTCAATGCGGAGTGGGTGATTGCCGCCAAACGAATCAGTCCGCCAATTTTGATGGCATTTCTGGATATCGTTGCGCCCCAAACCCACACCTTTTTACAATCGTTAGACCCTTATGCTGTATCAGGGGTTTCAGTGGCATGGGCGGGGGAAAGTGAATCGCAGAATTGGTTTGATGTGGCGCGAGAGTACACCGAAAAATGGCATCACCAACAGCATATTCGGGAGGCGGTGGGTGCGCCGCTTCTGACGGAACGGCGGTGGCTGGAGCCTGTTTTAGACACATTCTTGCGTGGATTACCCCATACTTATCGTGATGTGAACGCGCCCGATGGGACGGCACTGGTAGTGGAGATTAGCGGGGCGGCGGGAGATAATTGGACGTTGTTGCATCAGTCGGGTCAGTGGTTGTTGTATCGGGGGCATCCCGATAACCCTATTGCCCACATTCGCCTCGATCAGGATAGGGCGTGGCGGCTTTTTACGAAAGGTGCCACCAAAGAGGAAGTTCGTCCTCATATAGAAATTGCCGGGGATGAAACCCTCGCCCTGCATTTACTCAATTTGCTTTCGATTATGGCGTAGCGTAATGGTGTGTAGCCGTACAGGGTGCCCTCAAGGGCTACACACCTAGTCTGGTAAACGGGTATTTACGGCAAAAGGGTTTTTGGATTTTATGCGACAGAGATTGTCGTGGTTGAATGGTATAATAAGGGAACGTTGAATTAGAAACGGAGCTTTCTATAACAAAGTTCAGAAACTCGGTTTCAAGGAGTGTATCTATGTGTGGACGATTTACCTTAACCATTGACCCCAACACCCTACAATCGGTACTGGAATTGACTTCGGTTCCTGTCGAATTAGAACCTCGCTATAACATTGCCCCTTCTCAATCTATTGCGGTAGTGACGAGTGAAGAAAAGAGAGATGTGGAAATGATGAAATGGGGGTTGATTCCTTCG
>CBKYSX010000262.1:0-6052 GCA_966690745.1 uncultured Ardenticatenales bacterium | reverse complement strand
ATGCGTCGCTCCCGTATCCGTGCATTGAAGAAATCTTCACCCAATACCTGATACCCTTCTAACGCGACCAGCGCATCATTGGGCATCAATCCAGCGGCTTCGGCGGGGCTGTCGCGCAATACGTACCGCACCTTCACCATACCATTCTCTGTGGTCAATTTGAGTCCCGTCCACGCTTCAGGCGAATCGCTTTTGAGCTCTTCGGTCATGGCTAACCCTGCGTAGGACAGGTAGTGGTCAAGCGGTAATTCCTCTATTCCTTCGACATATTGGGCGAGAAAGGCTTTCAAATCTACTTCGCCCACTTCTTGGAGTAGGTCGGCAAATTCCTGCTCGGTAAAGCCGACATCCCGAATCCCGTAGGTTTGCCACAAGTTACGCATTACATCATTCAGCGATTTGGTGTTGTTGCTGGTTGCCCGAAATTTCATATCCAGCATCAAGGCGACCAGACTGCCTTTAAGATAATAGGATATTGCGCTATTCGGCGTGTTCTCATCCTGCCGGTAGAACTTAATCCAGGTGGTACGGCTGGATTCGGCGACGGATTGCACCAATCGCCCCGGTGTCTGGCGATAATTGGCAATTCGTTCGCCCAACAATTGCAATGCCCGCCGTGCGCTGACAAAGCCACACCGTCGCAGTAAAATCACATCGTAATAGGTGGTGAAGCCTTCCATCACCCACAACAGGGGGGTGTAAACTTCCTGGGTGTAATCGAACGGTCCCAGATTATGGGGGCGGATGCGCTTGACATTCCATGTATGGAAGAATTCATGCACCGCCAACCGCAAAAACTGCTCGTAACTACTGCGTGGCGAAAATGCCCAACGGTCTACTCCCAACACGGTACTGTTGCGGTGTTCCAATCCGCCGCCTAATTTATGCCCGATGTGAACAAAGAAGATGTAGCGGTCATAGGGCAGTTCACTTCCGAACATGGAAGCCACCCCCTCTACCGTCTTTTTCATATCGCGCACCAATGCTTCTTCATCCTCGTTGCCATGCCCGTAGAGTGCGATTTCGTGCGGTTTGCCCAACGCTTCGAATTTTAGAACGCGATGGGTTCCCACTTCGCCCGGGCTATCCACCAGTAAGTCATAATCCGGCGCAAGATACCGTCCCTGTTCGTCCTGTGGCAGGGCAATCGTGCTATGCCATCCTTGCGGGGCTTCAATTGTGAGCGTGACGGGCAATTCTTTGTACCCTTCCACATACATAAACACATTTGCCCCGTTAAAATAGCCGTGGGAGCTATCCAGATGGCTTGTCCGTACCGTTAAATCATTGGCATAGATTTCATACTCGGCGCGGAACGAAGCAATACCCTGCGTCTGAATCAGCCAATGAGCTTTTCCCGAACGTTCCCATGCCAATAAATTTCCGGTGTTATCCGTAGCGCGAAAATTCTCCAGATGACGGGCAAATTCCCGCACCAGATACGACCCCGGCGTCCACACGGGAAGTATCAAGGTAGCCGTATCCGTTTGCCACCCCGATACGTTCACGGTCACCTGAAAGCGGTGGGTTTCAGGGCGGGGCATGGCGATGGTGTAATTAATCGTAACCATTACGATCCTTTCAGTTCTTTATAAAACGTACTTGTGGAACAGCGGGCGGGTCAACGGGTGCATTTTGCATATATTGCCATTCCCTGTGTGCAAGGATGCAACGCATCTGCCCGTAGGGAACGCGCGTAGCGATGCCCCTCCAAAAATTTGTCGTTCTCTGTTTCTCCGTGCCTCTGTGTTATGCCGTTGTCGTTTTTGTGTCCTGCGTCCTGCTTTCTGCGCTCCGTATTTCAAGTCCCTCCACCATCTCCCTAAAATCATGCTCCCCATTTAATGCCCCCGCCCGCACAAAAATCTGAAAACGGTGTCCATCTTCCTGCCACGCCGCGCTCCACCCACCCAAATCGGGATGTTGCAGAGCAATGGTTGCCCGTTTGCCGCGTAGCAGAGTTTGGCGTACCCGCCACCCCTCTTGAATGCGATAGGTGGGAGGTAGTTTGAGCGGCTGTTCGCTTTTGGTGGGGCGGGCACGTCCGTATAAAACCGTTGCCCCGGCTTCATCACGTAACAGCCATTGGGTTTCGTCCGGGGGGGGTGTTCCCCACCGCGCCACACAATCCAATTGCCATTTGGCATCGGATGGAGGCATTAAAACGGGGGACGGGACTGTATCGGGAATTGTTTTATGCCAATCGGCTTTGGCGAGTTCATCAATATTCTTATGCCCCTTACCACGCCGGATATGGTAGGAGATTTCATGGAAGCAAGGCTGTTGTAGCAGAGGCAACACCGAAGGAACCGCAGGGGTGAGCGAAGCCAATGCCTCTCGTAGCTCACTCTCCACAAAGGTGCCTTGCTCAATTTTGAGTTCAAGGGTGGTGCGCCCCCATGCTGTACAGACCACGGCTTTGCCGCGATGGTCGCGCCCCCATGCCGCCACGACTGACCCCGCCCGATAAAAGCCGAGGGTTCGTTGCAGAGGGAAGGTTAAATCAGTAGGTCGCCACCAGTCAAAATGATATTGTTTAAGCCGCAAGGCACGCCCCCGCCCTTTGTACAACGCTTTCACGCTCGACCACTGCTGTTCCCCTTCGGGGCGCACGGTGATGTTTTTCAGCGTCATGCCATCGGGCAGGGCGACAGATTCGGGCAACAGCAACGGTACATTCAGAAAAGGTTGTGCCTCCTCCGCCGTTGCCTCCCATGCCTTTTCGTTGAAGCGGGGTTGGGTTCCCCACGGTAGCGACCAAAACGGTTCCATTGTAACTACTATATCTGTATGGTCATGGAAGTAAGAAAGAAACCGAGTTTTCAACGGCAGAAACTCGGTTTCGCCTCTTCTCACAATTACCTTCTTATTGGAAAGATGGAACAGGATAAACCCGAAACCCTTTTGCCGTTCGTGCTTTGCGGCTTTGCGGATTTTGCGTGAGTTTATTCGTCCTTCCCTTCAGTTTTGCTGATTCCTTCCCAGAAACTCTCAATCGTTTCGGCGGTGATTTGTTCGTCTGCACCCTCCACCAATGCCCGCAGAATACGCATATTGACTTTATCCTGCGCCATATCCTCATCTTTGGGGGTTTCCAGAATCATGGGATGGTTGGCGAAACGAGGGTCATTCGCCAGGAAACGGAACGCTTCCAATGTACAACAGCCCAGCCCGATATGGGTATGACGGTCCCGCCGCGATCCAACGGGGTTATGGGAATCGTTCAAATGAAAATAGCGCAATTTGTCCAAGCCGATTTTTTCATCAAATTCTTGGAACGTCTGCTCATACCCTTCCCGCGTGGTCAGGTCATAGCCCGCACCAATGGCATGACAGGTATCGAAACAAACCCCCACCCGTTCCGGCTGATGGACAAGCGCGAAAATATCGCGGAAATGGCTGAAGTCGAAGCCGAGGGTGGTACCGGTTCCCGCCGTGATTTCCAGCAGAAGCATCGCGCTGTCATCCCCGCTTTCAATTTCACGGTTGATGGCTTCCGCCACGCGCTTAAAACCCGCTTCAAAACTACTTCCCGTATGGGCGCCGGGGTGCAATACCAGATAGGGAATCCCCAACTGCCGGCAACGATTCATTTCATCTATGTACGCCGCTACGGATTTATCCCAGATTTCATCTTTGGGCGAGGCAAGGTTGATCAGATAGGTGGCGTGGGAGGCAACAGGCAAGCCGCTTTCCGCCGCCGCCTGTTTGAATTTGGCTTCATCCTCCACCGTAATCGGCTTTGCCCCCCATTGACGATTGCTCTTGGTAAAAATCTGAATGGCATCGCACCCGCTTTGGATGCCGCGCTCAAAGCCGGTGTGTAACCCCCCGGCAACGGACATATGTGCGCCGAATAATGGCATGGAAACTCCCTTGATTGTGGAAAGAATGACGATACGCAGGACGCAGAAAGCGGAAACGATAAATTTCTACTATGTGATTTTTAATTCTAAATGTGTGGTTGCCTTCCCCGCCCTAATGGAAGTTAAGAATTAAATCGCTTTACCTGTAGGGGCGTACCCTTGTGGTCGCCCTGCCCCCTGTAGGTGCAGGTGGGCGGGCAGAAGGCACCGCCCCTACAGTCACCCTTACACGCTTATTTTCTTAATGTCCGTAAGTAATGGAGTTATCAAATACGAAAATTGGTCAAAAAATAGGTTGTAATCGTGATACCTGTCTTTAATAGCCCCGTCCTTCAAGGACTGGGGGAAGCATCCGGTAATCAGAGCATCGTTCCCGCTTTCTGCGTCCCGCGTCCTGCTATGGTATCATAGCCCCCACAATTACCCAACCCGAAATTTTACAAATAATGCTTATGACCCTCTCGCAGACCTACGCCCAATCGCTGGATGCCGCCGACCCGCTCATGCCCTACCGTGACCAATTTGTAATCACCGACCCCCATCTGATTTATGTGGACGGGAACTCGTTGGGGCGGCTGACCCACGCCAGCCAAAAGCGGGTGCAGGAAGTGTTACATGAAGAATGGGGGGAGTGGTTGATTCGCGGCTGGAATCGGGGTTGGTATGAGGCTCCCCGCCGTATCGGGGATAAAATTGGGATGTTGATTGGCGCGGCAGAGGGGCAGGTAATTGCCGGGGATTCGACCTCTGTCAATCTTTTTAAGTTGGCGGTTGCCGCCCTACGCGCCCGCCCCGGACGCACCAAAATTATCAGTGATCGCCTGAATTTCCCGTCCGACCTCTATATTTTGCAAGGGTGTATAGATCTGTTAAGCAACCACCACCATCTACAGCTCATTGGCAATCCCGACGATATTACGGTACCGTTGGAAACGGTGCTGGATGCGATTGACGAGGAAACTGCATTCATCAGCCTTTCCCATGTCACCTTCAAAAGTGGTTTTATGTACGACATGGCGGCGATTACGGCACACGCCCATGCAAAAGGCGCACTGGTATCGTGGGATTTGAGCCATGCAGTCGGAGCAGTGGAAGTAGCATTAGACAATTGCGGGGCAGATTTGGCAGTGGGGTGTACCTATAAATATCTGAACGGGGGACCAGGCGCACCCGCCTTTCTCTATGTCAACAAGACATTACAGGAAGAATTGCGTTCGCCGATCTGGGGGTGGTTCGGGCAGGACAACCCCTTTGCCTTTGATTTGCAATACGCACCCGCGCCCGGCATTGCCCGTTTTCAAGTCGGAACCCCGCCGGGATTGTCGCTGTTATCCATTGAACCTGCCGTAGATATGCTTAATGAAGTGGGGATGGCGGCATTACGGCGCAAATCTGTTCTGCTGGGAGACTATCTTATCTCACTCTATGATGAATTTTTGGCACCCCTTGGTTTTACCCTCGGCTCCCCGCGTGATGCAATGGTGCGCGGTTCCCATGTTTCTTTTCGCCATCCGGAAGGCTACCGCATCAACCGCGCCCTGATTGATGAAATGGGCGTACTGCCCGACTTCCGCGCCCCCGATAATCTCCGCCTCGGCTTAACCCCGCTCTACACCACTTTTGGCGAACTATGGGAAATGACGCAACGGCTTGTGCAATTGATGGCAGAAAAACGATACGAACATTACTCCGACGAACGGACGGCAGTCACTTAGAGCGTCTGGTTTTGCCACGAAAAGAAGCCGGGTTTTTTGGAAACCCGGCTTCTTTTTATCGGAAGAGATTATACAAATGCGCCTGCACAAACAGTTACCACTTGTCCTGTCATTCCACTGGCATAATTTGAGGCGAGGAAAGCGGCGGAAGCGGCGGTTTCAGCCACTGTAATCGGGCGACCCAATGGCGGCAAAATCATCAATGGCGGCTTGCCGGATACTGCTATTTGCCCCTCAACCGTTTCTTGAATCGTGCGCGTTTCCGGCATCCCTGACCCCCGGACACAGTTTACCCGCACCCCTGCGCCACCAAATTCCCCAGCCAGTGAACGGGTCAATGCTTCAATCGCCCCACAGGTTGCACTTATGCCCGCCATGTTTGCGGCGGTCATGCCACTTAGCGTTGCCGAGAGCGTCACAATTGCCCCGCTTTTTTGTTCCACCATATGCTTTGCGGCGGCGCGGGCGGTT
>CBKYSX010000261.1:0-6062 GCA_966690745.1 uncultured Ardenticatenales bacterium | reverse complement strand
CCGCGGAGGTCGTCGCGCCGCCACCCCCCTTTTTTATTTACGGCAATAACGTATATCCCAAATAACAGATGCCAACGCCCCCCGACAGCAGAATCAGCCCGGTGCCGGTGGCGGTACGTACCAATTGGTTGACGGCGGCGACGAGGTTGGCAGTTGCCTGAATCGTCTCTTGAATCCCTTTTTCGGCTATCGCTTCTTCCGCAATGCGGGTGGACTGTGCCGACAAGCCGCGCATGGCTTCGTGGTATTCCCGCGCCAGAATGCTGAAAATACCGCCCAACGCGGCAACAAACCCGATCACAAACAGGCTAACTGCCATGATGGTTTCGATTTGGGTGCGGTCAAGGCTCATAGGGGTACAGTCCTTTGATTCAGAAGTGATGTGATAATTTGTTGAAGTGTTATGCAAATAAATTGCCAAACCACGATTGGAAGACAGAACGACTGGAGAACACGACGTTGTGTTCCAACCGATGCAAGCCCCACAAACATACCACCGCACCTATGCCTTACCGAGACCGGGAAACACGAAACGAAAAACACCTTTTTTTGCAGGCAAATCTATCTCATTGAAGGTAGGGGTGGGTCACATCCTCGGCGTATTTCCCAAAATGGAACACATGACCTGCCCGCCACAATGAATGCCCCGTTCTGTGCGGGCGGGGCACAAGTTCCATTCCATACATCCTGGTAAGGTGTGAGTGCAACGCACATGCGCGACGCGATGCCCCTACGAACCCTGTCACCGGGTATGTTTTAACGATATGAATAATCTTTGTCTTTGTCGTTTGTTTATTAGCCCCGTCCCTTTAGGGCGGGGAAATGGTCGGGAAAATAAGAAACGGGAAACGACAATCGGCTCCGGATTGCGTTTCCCGTTTCTCATTTCACATTTCCCGTCCGTTATTCGTCTTTAAAATCCTCGGCTTCTATGCCAAACTTCTTCATCATATAGCGCACCTGATCGCGGCTGATGCCCAACTCTTTGGCGGTTTGGCTGGCATTGCCGTTACAACGCACAAGGGCGGCGCGGAGCATGGATTCTTGCAGACGGTCCGTTTCGTATTGCAAGTCCTGCGGTTTCGGCGATTGATAGAGCTTGTCCAGCAATCGGCTGGGGCGGGGACTATTCAAGCCGAGGGCTTGAATTTCGGGCGGACAATGCTCCACGCCGATACACTCCCCATCTGCCATAATCACCGCCATCCGAATGGCTTCTTTTAATTCGCGCACATTGCCGCCCCAACGATAGTCATGGAACAGGCGGCGCACTTCCGGCTTTAACCCCTTGACCGAGCAGTGATAAAGATTATTAAAGCGATTGATGAACTCGGCAATCAAATCGTCAAGGTCTGTCAACCGTTCGCGCAGGGGCGGAATCTGAATCGTCAAACCTTTAATACGATGATAAAGGTCCAGATGAAACCGTCCGGCTTGAACTTCGGCGGCAAGGTCGCGGTTCGTGGCGCAGACAATCCGCACATTGGCACTCTTTTCGGTGTTGCTTCCCAGGGGACGATAGGTTTTTGCCGAAAGCAGACGAAGCAGTTTTACCTGCGATTCCAAGGGCAACTGATGGATTTCATCAAGAAACAGGGTGCCACCTTCTGCTTGTGCCAGCAATCCGTTATGCCCCGGTGCGCCCGTATATGCCCCTTTGACACTGCCAAAGAGTTCATTTTCAACCAATTCTTTCGGAATCGTGGTGCAATCGGCAACAATCAATTTGCCTTTGTTGCGGCGCGGGCTGGCATCATGAATCATTTTGGCGAAATGTTCTTTGCCCACCCCGGTTTCGCCATACAGCAGAATGGTAATGTCATCTTTGGGAGCAAAACGATCCACCATCACCATTGCCTGCTTCATTTTGGGGCTTTCCCCTACGACAAAACCCTCGGTGGTATCGCCCGCCAGAATACGGGTTTCCAACCGCCGGTCTTCCATCGCCTCACGTACCTTGCTTCGCACAATCTCAATCGAAACAGGCTTGGCGAAGAAATCATAGGCGTTCATCTTAATAGTTAACGCCGAATCCTGCGGGTCTTTGTGGCTGGATAGCACAATCGTTTTCGGGGGTTGTGTAAATTGTAACGGCAATTCTTGTAAAATTTCGGTGCCTTTCCCATCCGGCAACAACAGGTCGAGCAAGATAATGTCAATATTCTCTTGCTCCAAGATGGTTCGGGCTTCACCGAGCGTAAAGGCATGAAAAAGGGTATAGTTATCCTGTTCTAAAAAATAGAGCAACGAACTGGCGTGATCAAGTTGATCTTCAACGACTAAAATACTTCCGTTTGGGATGGTCATCGTAAACGCCTCCTCAAGGCTTGTAGGAGTTTCCTTGTTCACAAGGACGTAAACAGCATGTGATTTGGTTGAAATTCGGTACTAGCGTACCCGGCGTAACAGTACTTTTTCTAAAAAACGGCCGAACCCCCGCAAAAATCACAAGGGATTTGATGCAGAGGCAACAAAAAAGATGCGCCCTAAACGCTTTGAATATGAACGGTAATCGCCCGGGAGGGTATAGCCCGCAAGGATGCCGACCTATGAGGCAATCGCAAAAATGCCTCTCTCAGTCGGGGGTGCCGCTAAGATGCGGGGCGGTGGCGGTGTAGAAGGCGTTCCCGGCTACGTAGTTTCTTCGGCAAAATGTTTGCCGCTTCCCGATGGTAAGCGGCGGCACGGCGACTCATGCTCCATCCACGCCGCGCCAAATAGTCACACAAGTCACCATCACTCATGGGACGCTCTTCGGCGGTAATACGGCGGCGGAGTAAAGCACGAATCGGTACGTTTTGATCGAAGAAGTAGCGCAAAGGAACGACGCGACCATTGGGGAGCGCGGCGTATTTTTCCTCGATAGCACGACCGATGGTGGAAGGATGCATTCCCAACTGACCGGCGATGGCTTCACGCGTAAGTGGGATGAGCGTTGTTGGACAAAAATGTCCATCCGTAAAGTAATGACGCTGTGCCTCAAAAATGGCGAGGCAGACCCGCTCCATTGTTTTCCAGCGTAATTCCACTGCCTTTTGCAAAAAACGCGCCTCGCGGCGGTGTTCGGCGAGATAGGTTTGTACATCAGACTCGGCGGATTTCGGGTAATCGGGGTTGATATAGATTGCGGTGCGCTCCTGTTCTAAAATATCAATCATGGCGTATGCCGTGTCGTTGGTTCCTGCGACCTCAAAACGAACATCCGGCACGGCGGGAAGGGTATCCCGTTCATCATCACGTAGTCCTTGCAAGGGATACGGACAAAGGTCTTTCAGCGCACCCAGAACATCCAGCAACTGGTTTTGGCTGAGCTTTAAGGCACGGGCGGCGCGGGCAAAATCCATCTGCCCCTCGCCTGCAATGGTTTCCCATTCGCTTTCCAGTAATTTCAACGCAGTTTTTGCCCACGGTTTGTCCGAAGCGTGGGTTTTAATCTTCACGCTCAGACATTCGCGTACACTGGTGGCGGCAATGCCCACAGGGTCCAGTTGAAGCAAGTGGCGGCGTACCATTTCTACGATCTCAGGCTGTATTTTTAAGTAAGTGGCGTGTTCTGTTACGGTACCCACCAGAAAGCCCCGGTCATCCAATTCACCCAACAAATACTCCGCAATGTCCCGTTGCTCATCGGTCAATGGCAGTTCACCACATTGTTCCATTAAGGAACTCAGCGAAGAGCGGGGTTGTTGAATCAACTCGGCATAATCCGGTTGTTCTTCATCTTGATAGGTTTTACGGGCGGGGGAATGTTGGCGGAAGGAAGTATCGGCGAGGCGGCACTGTTTACAACCGTTTCGTTCGAAGGCGCGTCCACAACGTGGACAAATCGGACGGGATTCGATGTCCAGCAGGGGATTGGCGTCGCTTTGTGCTTGCAGGTGTTCGGTGAGGTCCGCAGAGGAGAAGCGCAACAGCTCCATCAATTTGAGCTTATGAGCCGGAAGGATTGTAGATTTTGGCGTGAAACGGATGTTGAGCATGCCCATAGAACCGCCTGCTTTTCAACTATCGCCTATGTGCCTATTAGGACATAGGTCATTGGATTTGTCAAATAACTGTTATTCGCATTTTAACAATGAAAAACCGATGTGCTTTCCGGCGGATTGCCCTATAAAGGCGGCGCGGGAGGGGCTGGTGGCATAGGAGCCGGTTCGGGTCCGCGTGGGTTAATTTCTATCAGTTGCATGTGATTCCTCCTATAAATTCGCTTGTTTTCGGGGAAACGCAAGTTGCTTTCCAAAACGGGAATTTTCCTCGAAGTGGGGAATTTTTCGCAGAAAATTCCAATATTTGGGGTGGCTGGGGTATCATTTCCGTAAGAAATAGGCGAGATATTATGGAGAAATGGCAGAGGTTTGCCGGAGCCATCAATGGTTCGTGCCGGGAACAGGGCACGGGTTAGTAATGAAAGCCACCGGGAGGTTAGCGGGTGTCGCAGGACAATGGGCTGGACAATGAATGGGTATATTTGGATATTGAACCATTCTGTAAAATTTTCATTAATGAATGAAACGATGAAACAAAAGTTGCCTGATACGGGTATTTGCCAATCCTTCGAAGCTAGGATAAAAGTAATGCTATAGCGGTTATTTGAAATGTGAATAGAACCAATTTTCGGTTGATCATTCTTTTTGGAAGCCAGGTTGCAACTCCTTTGGAGTAACGTCGTAGCGTCAGCATAGTCAGAATATTTTTTGGAAGCAGTAGCCCTATGAACCGTGAGCAGAATTCGATTCCGTCAGAAAGTACGCTTCTCCGTACCGCCGATGCTCAATTGCAGGCGGGGCATTACGAAGAGGCGCGTGTGGCAGTCCAGCAAGTGCTTCGTCGGGACCCGCGCAATGTCCGCGCCTGGGTTATTAAAGGTGAAAGCCTGCGCCGCGAAAAACAACCCCATGCCGCATTAGAAGCCTTTGAACAGGCTCGCAATCTGGACCCCCACGATGATTGGGTTCTGGCGCGTTTATCCGAAACCCATCGGGATTTGGGTAATTTTCCACAGGCACTGTTGCATCTCAACAAAGCTTTAGATTTAAACCCCGAATCTGTCTTTGCTCTTGCTGTCAAAGGCGAAATTCTCCGTTCGATGGGGCATTATGCCCAGGCAGTGGAGTATCTGGATCGGGCATTAGAGTTGAACCTGCAACGTGCCACCGAAGCCGCCCATCATGCAGAATTGCTCCGCACCAACCGCCGCTATGAAGAAAGCCTCCGTGCCTTTGAGCAGGCAGTCACCCATTACACCAATTCCGGATGGGTGCTGGCGGCTAAAGCCGAATCATTACACGCCCAGGGGGAATGGAATGCGGCGTTGGATACCACTGATATGGCATTGGAAACCCGCCAACGCCATTTGGATTTGCTGAGCGAAAAAGCCGAAATGTTGCGTCGGGTCGGGCAATTTGATTCCGCCCTTGCCTGTTATGATGAAGCGCAATCGCTTCTTCAGCATGGCGGACGGTTGGTTGGAACCCGCGCCATGATCTTGACGGATTTGCGCCTCTATGAAGAAGCGGACCTGAATTTTCAAGAAGCGATTGAGCTTTCGCCGGGGGTATCGTTATGGTGGTTGCGCCGTGCCGCGCTTCTGCAAACGCTGGAGCAATACGACCATGCCCGCATTTGTTTGGAGCAGGCATTGGCGTTAGACCCGCAAAATGTGGAATCCATTGCCACCTATGTGCAATTGCTTTGCCTGACCGGGGCGTATAGCGAAGCCCGCCAATTTCTATCAAACGGGGCTTCCCTTCCCAATGATGATTGGTTCTTGTTCCTTCAATCTATTGTGGAAATTTATAGCGATACCCCGGCACGGGGCGCGACATTATTAAATGAAGCTCTGCGCCGCGCCACCAACGGCTGGCGGCAAACCAATAGCCGCGAACAACGTCTGCGCTATCTGGGCAATCTTGCGCTTTATTATCTGGTGGCACAATCAGAAGGACGTGCCCGCGAACTGTATCAACGTTTCCGGCGTGAAGCCACACCACGTCAATGTATGGATGCGTTGCAGGATTTGGAATTTGCGCGGCGATGCGGATTGGTAAAAGAAGGGGTAGAGG
>CBKYSX010000260.1:0-6092 GCA_966690745.1 uncultured Ardenticatenales bacterium | reverse complement strand
CTTGATAGGGGAGTAAGAGTACGTTCGGGTATTGACCTGTTCTAAGTTGTTGTTCCAACCATTCCCGTCGCGTCCCGTCGCCCACGATCACAAAGCGCAAATCGGGTAGATGAAGTAAGTGGGTAGTTGCTTCCAGAATACTTTCAAAGCCCTGTGTCAAGCCGATATTGCCCGCATACAAGACCACAAATTTGTCGGTCAGGTCATGGTCGCGGGCAAAGGCGTTGTCTTTAGGGTGGGGTTGAATCGCGTCCACATCTACGAAATTGGGAATCACCACCAATTTTTCCGAAGGTACCCCTTTGCTCAGCAAAATGCGCCGGAACCATTCCGAAATCACGGTGACGACTTTGGAACGGTCATATATAAATTTTTCCATCCCTTCAAAAAAGCGAATCAAATAGGGGTTTTTCATGACTCCCAATTTTACCGCCACATCCGGGTAGATTTCCTGAACATTATAGATAAACGGTACACGACGAATCAGGGACAACAGCCACGCACTTAACCCGATGGTAAGGGGGGGTGAGGGGGCAAGAATGACATCATATCTGCCTGCGGAGGTGAGTGCCGCTACGGTGCTAACCGCATGAAAGCGCAGGTAGTCCAACAGCCGCGCCCCGACCCGATTCCCTTTCACCGGGATAGAGGCATGAAGCACCGGAATGCCGTTGTTGTCACTTTGATACAACAGCCCTTTCCATTTAGGCGATAAAGGCTGTTTGGCGCGGGCAACGGGGTCTACATTGTAATGCGGGGTGGTAGTTAATACCGTCACTTCATGCCCTAATTTTTTTAGTTCCTGTGCCAATGTCGTCAGTAGCATGGCAGTCGAAACGCCGTCAGGGGCATAGACAAGGGTTAAAAGAAGTATTTTTGCCATAAGAGCGAGAGAGGAGAGCGAGAGATGGTGGTTCAACCTCTCCGCTCTCCTCTCTTTATCTATTTCTGAATTAAATAATCCCCGATCACCAACGCATCCATTTTGGTGCGGACGAAACAATCAATGGCTTCGTCGGGGGTGCAGACAATCGGCTCGTTCTCGTTGAAAGAGGTATTGAGAATGACAGGCACCCCTGTTTTTTCGCCGAAGGATTGAATCAGCCGATGGTAGCGGGGATTGATGTGGGATTCTACCGTTTGCAAGCGTCCCGTACCATCAATATGTGTCACCGCCGGAATTACCTCTTGCTTTTCGGGTAGAACATTGTAAACCTTCAACATGAAGGGGTCGGGGTAACTCTGGTCAAAGTAATCGGCGGTTGCCTCTTGTAAGATGGCGGGGGCAAAGGGGCGGAATTTCTCCCGTTTTTTGATACGGGCATTCAGAATATCTTTGGTTTCGGCAAAGCGGGGGTCGGCGATGATACTGCGATTGCCCAAGGCACGGGGACCCCACTCCATCCGTCCCTGGAACCACCCCAACACGTTACTCCCCGCCACAATCTCGGCGGCGCGGTCACAAAGCGCGTCTACCTCCATCGCTTGACCTGTCAAGTTATAGCGGGCGAGGGCGGCTTCGATTTCGGCGTTGTTGTATTGCGGTCCCGTATAAGCATCAGTTTGCACGAAGGTACGCGGCTTGTCCAAAATTTGATGGTAGATGTAATAACACGCCCCTAACGAGGTTCCCGCATCCCCTGCCGCCGGTTGAATGTAAATATCTTCAAACAGCGTATTGGGGAGGATTTTCCCGTTAAAGGCACTATTGAGGGCGACCCCCCCCGCCATACACAAGGCTTTTTGCCCCGTTTGGCGTTGCAATTCCACCACCAATGCCATTTCAATTTCCTCCAATGTTTTTTGCATGGAAGCGGCAATATCGTGGTGGTAATCGGTGAGGGGCGAATCCGGTTCGCGCGGGTCACCCAGCAGTTTAATGAGGTGGTCGCTGTAGAGGCGCGGTAGGGTAGGAGTGCCGCCATCCCACGACATCAGGTTGCCATCGGCAAAGGTGGCGAAATAGTCAAGGTCTAATTCATATTGCCCTTTGCCTTGATGACGAATCACCTTTGCCATTTTGTCCATGTAGCGTGGTTCGCCATAGGGGGCAAGCCCCATCACCTTGCCTTCATCGCCATATTTCGGAAAGCCCAGCCATTGGCAGATGATGGTGTATAAATGCCCCAACGAATGAGGAAAGTTTACGGTATCCGCCACTTCCATCTTATTGGCACTGCCCGCCCCGGTCATGGTGCTGACAAAATCGCCCATACCATCTACGGACAAAATCGCGGCTTCTTGAAACGGTGAAACAAAAAATGCACTCGCCATGTGAGCGCGGTGATGTTCGACGTTATGCGCTTCGGCGCGAATGGCTTTTGCATCTGCACCGAGGGCAGTGGCAAGTTGGCTTCGCAAATCGCCCACTTTGCCCGCATTGCGTAAACGGTCGGTAATCAGGCTCAGGCTGGGGCGTTTGGTAAGCGTGAAGATGATTTTTTGGAGCATATTCGCGCCGGGGTTGCGCGAAATACCCACATGGTCCAAATCGTAGACGGTGATACCTGCTTCATCCAGACAAAATTGGATGGATTGGGTCGGGAATCCCGCCCAATACTTCTGGCGGTTGAACCGCTCTTCCTCTACTGCCGCAATCAATTGACCATCTTTGATAATCGCGGCGGAGGCACCGCCGTGATAGGCATTAATTCCCAGAATATACATAGAAGGGGGACTCCTTGAAGGCAAGAGTAAGGGGTAAGGAGTAAGGAGAAGACGACAACGACATTTACGACAAAGCCTAAGTCGTTTCTCCTTACCTCTTACTCCTTACCCCTTACTTTTTGTTGTTCATAAATTTTCGCATCCACATAGAAGCGAAACCAGCATCCTTGTAGAAAATGGAAGATTAGTCCTTCTTTGCCATCCAGAAAGCCGAACAGCAAAAAATAACGCAGGAAAAAGTAGCCGAACGCCCGCCACAAGAAAGGCGCACGTCCGAAAAGATTCTGTTTCAACCAACGGCGTTGTTGGATGGGGTTGCCCAGGGGTTTTGCCTCAACCTGAAGAGCAGTGGAAACAAGGGCGTGGCGGCTATTTTCGGCTTCCTTCTCTGCCCAGGCAAGGTGGCGGGTGAGCCATACATCTAAATTAGAGGGGAGGATATTGTCCAGGTTCCCATCCAACCGTGCTATCGTTCCATTGACCACAAAATGTTGGTCGTATAATTGCTCTTCACAGCGTCCGGCGGTTTTGCGAAAGAGGCGTGTATGCCAGCTGGGGTAATGTCCGCCGTAACGAATCCACCGCCCCATAAAAAAAGTGCGCCGCTTCACCATCACCCCGGCAGTGTGGTGGCTTGCCTCTCCCGCGAAAAAATCGTGCAGGGTGGCAACTAAATCGGGCGCGACCCGTTCGTCAGCATCCATATGTAACACCCACTCATATTGTAGGGGCAGGGTGTCCTGCGCCCAGTTGCGTTGCGCGGCGTAATCTTCCCACGGATGATGCACCACTGTTGCCCCGAAAGGCTCAACCCGCACCAGGGTATCATCGGTACTACCGGAATCCACCACGAATATCTCGCCTGTCCATTCCGCCACGCTTGCCAGACAATCCGCAATATTTTCCTCTTCATTGAGGGTGAGGACAATGGTGGAGATGGGCAGGCGTGAGCGTCTGGTCATGCGGTGGGGTGGTTCCGGGCTATGTGCCGATAGGTCGTATAGAGCGTATCAGCCATTGCTTGAATCGAAAAGCGTTGTACCACCAATCGTTGTCCCGCCTCGCTTTGCCGGGAACGTAGTCCTTCATCACCTAACAAAGTTATTAGCCCCTCCGCAATGGCATCCACGGTACATGGAACGACTGTTCCCGCGCCCCACTCTGTGATTTCCTCCTGAATCGCCACCTGATCCGAAATCAATACCGGCGTTCCGGCGGCAAGGGCTTCTACGACTGCAATCCCGAAATTTTCGGAATAGGAAGGCAGAACAAAAAGCGGCGCGGCGGCAAAAGCGGCAGTTTTCATTTCCCCCTTGAGGAAGCCAACCCAGCGCACATTTGCCGTGATTCCATGGGTTTCAACCAATGCTTTAAGCGATTGCACATAATCAGCATCGCCGTCGCCCGCCAGCACCAACACAGCGTCAGGAAAATTTTGTACCACGCGGGCAAAGGCGGGAATCAGCAACTCCACCCCTTTTTTAGGATGGAAGCGCGAGAGATACAGCACCCACGGCTTGTCTTGTAAATCAGGAAACACTTGATAAAAAGGGACGGCGCGGGTTTCCCGGGCTTCTGTTGGCATTTCTACCCCTAATGGCGCGACAAGGGCAGGGGTGTTGATTCCCAGTGCTTCCGATTCCGCCTGTTCGTGGCGGCTGGTGTAATGTACTAAGGCGGCGTGTTTCAGGATTGGCTTTTCGATGAAGCGCACGGAAAGCTGTTTGAGCAGGGGGCGGCGGTGTTGTAACCCCCACGTATGCAGAACCCCGAAAGGGCGCACGATATACGGAACCCCGGCGCGGCGGGCGTGCCATGCCGCTACGGTGTTGGCGTAGGAGAACAAGCCGTGAATATGCACCACGTCAAAGCGTTTCACATTCTGCCCTAACCATGCAGAAAGGGGCAGGGAGACGCTGTAGAAGGTCGTCTGGCGCGGAAAATGCCAATAGGTAACGCCTTGTTCCTTAACCGGCACTCCCAACGGAACCTTCATACGCCCCTTTCCTTCCGCATCGGTGGTCGCAATTTCTACCTCTGCCCCATGCAGGCGATGAACGGAGGTTGCCATGTGACGCACCGCCACGCTCGGTCCGCCATCTTTCGCGCTGATAAAGGGGATAACGTGCAAAATACGCATGGAGGTTATGCCGCTTTATCAGTCGCAGAAAGATAGGGTGCAAGATAGGTCCACAAATCAGTGCGAAATTGTTCAAAGCCAAAACGGGCGTGGGCATGGGCGCGGGCGTTCCTGCTCATCGTGTGGCGCAGGGCGGAGTCTTGCAGAAGGGTCAGTACCACGCCCGCGACGGCTTGCGGGGAGGTGGGGTCAACCGTGTAGCCGGTTTCGCCATCCACAATCACTTCGGTGGTGGCATCCTGATTGCCGCCAATGGCAGGGGTGCCCTGCGCCATGGCTTCCAAAAAGACAAAACCAAATCCTTCCATGCGGCTGGGCATGACAAATACAGTACTGTGGGCGTACAGGTCGCGCAGGGTTTCATCGCTGACGCGCCCGTGAAAGTGGGTGACATCCGCCACGCCGAGTTCTTTTGCCAATGATTCAAGGTCGCCCCGCGCATCCCCATCCCCGACAACGTGATAGCGAATCGTCGGAATGGTGTGGCGGATAAGGGGCAATGCCTTCAACACCACATCCACCCCCTTGTAACTATCGGCGCGGCTGAGGCGGGTGACGGTGAGCAGGGAGTGGCTGTCTGCCATCGCTGAGGGGGGGGCGGCAAAGGCAGGGTCAAGGCAGTTGTACAGCACCTGCACCCGCGCCGGATCGAATCCATTGATCTCGCAGGCGCGGCGGGCGGAAAAGCGGCTAATGGCAATCATCCGTTGTGCCTGATTCACCGCCCACCGCCGCATGGATGGCAACGGGTCCCACGCCTCAATCCCATATAAAAATTGAACAAAGGGGGTGTTGGTCAGGCGGCACCACCATGCCACAACGGGCGCAAGATGGACATGCCCCCCCAGCACTACTGTCGGGCGCAACCGTAGACATTCCTGAATGACGGTTTGCACGAAATGGCGGCGCGACCCCCCGCAGGGCAAATAACTATACCCCCCATCAACGGTTTGCGTGGGGGCATCGTGCAACGCGACTACGGAGAGCGCAGGGGTAGGCTTTTGTGCCTGTAACGCGGCGACCACTGCCTGACAATAGCGGGCAATGCCGCCGGGCGCACCCAACAAATCAGGCACGATGAAGAGGATGGAAGGGGATGGTGAGGCAGTCATACAGAGTTAGCGGCGCGGCGATACGGGAAAGGGGAGAACCGGAGCCACAGGCGGCTTTTCGCGGTTCCCAAAGTTTTGATACCACCATTTCAACCCGATTTCCAATAAAACCGCCGTCACAAACGCGCCCGCCGCGCCAGCCGTGGTATGGGTCAGGTCATCTATCGGTTTGA
>CBKYSX010000259.1:0-6113 GCA_966690745.1 uncultured Ardenticatenales bacterium | reverse complement strand
AACCGGGGTGGAAGTCCACTCTACACTTAGCCACGCGGCATGAACGCCATTGGTGCAATCCTGCTGTGTTCCCGACGGTGCAACATAGCCCCATCCCCCGAACGCCACCAGCACGATACCCATGATGGCTCCCAGCCATGCCAGACAACTTCGATACCAGGGCGTTTTAGGAGTAGCGGGCGGAGATGGTGAGACAATGGGTGTCACCACGGTGCTTTCTTCCGGTAAGTCTGCTAACCCCCATTGTGCCAGTTTTTTGGCGGCGGGGTCAGCCTTCTGCTCCACTGCTTTCAATTCCGTACGAGCGGAGATGGGATTGGTGAGCATCAATGCTTTTACTGCCCCATCCAACCCCTCATTATCAAACCCTTCGGCTTCATTCCTGAGCATCAACGCCAGCAAGGTCGGCAACGCGGTAATCCCCGCCGCCTTTACCAGAATATCCCCTGCCATGATTCGCACAAAGTAATCCTCATCTTCTGCCAATTCATAGATACGCGGTAGGTCTGCCCCGGTGACATGAGAGGCAATTTCCTCGCTTGCCGCTAATGCAAGGTCTACATCCTCCCCGCGTAAATCTTCTAATAAGGTATCCCAGTCGAGCGTGGACATAGGGCAATCCGGGAAAGGGGTGGTATTTAATAGTGAGCAATCCTATCTTATTCTTGCAATTCGGGGTAGTTGTAGCATTTTATAGATGCTACACTCACAAGTGACATTTTCGCTACAGGAACGTTGACAAGGGTTAGTTTCCGGTAGAAATTAGAGACAATCCCTTTGGAAAGGCTAAAGGTGGAAATTATGGTAGAAATGAGCAACGTAGGCGTAGAGCTTGCCTCATATGCTCTCGAGCATCAACTCCCCCTTCCGAGGCAAGATGAGCTGAAAGTTTATGGAATGGATACATTGTTATTGGATGAAATATTATTCTGCCTTGCAAAGGCAGGGTTAGGATCCGGCGTAACAATAGGCGGGGACCAAATGATGGTAGAGATGTTTTACAGGACTTTAGCGTTTAATCTGAGTTACTCTGATACCATGTCAACATACGTGAAACAACTGTTTGCGCGTCGCGGGGGCGGACACGAAAGAGGTTATCACAATATCTTCAAGAAAAAACTACATACATTTTCTACCCGGAAATTTTTGTCTTTCGAAGCCTTAGAAAACCCTGCTAAATTAATGATTGATTTAATTGACGAGTCAAAAAACAAAAACTATGTATGGGTTATAGACGATTTTGTGAGTTTGTTTTCAAGCGACACAAAATATAATGACAATGATACACTGTTGCCTCTTAAAGCGAGGATTTTCCATTCCGGGCTACGAACACTTAAGTTTTCATTCTTCGCTCATCTTACCTGGGAAGAATATAATCTCCTTGATCTAAATGATTTGCTTCCTCGTCTTGATCGGTTGCGTTACTGTCGCTTTTTTCCCCTTTCTCCAAACCCCGAATGAATAAAGAAACATTACCAAGAACAATTACTTGAAATAACCACAAGAATTCAACTTTATCTCTGTATTATTTGAAACGGTTTCTTTGGCTAGAATCTACCGACGATCTATTTCCTTATATAATGTCCGAACCTATTACCAATGACTATGCGAATATTACTCATCATTATCACACTCTGTTTCCTTGCAGGGTGTAACAACAGTACTACCGCCACATCCATACCGGAACCTTCCCCCACCGCCTCAGCTCTCGCTTTTGAACGCAAAGTGCCGTTTGGCGTGATCGAAGTGTTGGATATGCCCCAAACCGTAACACCGGAGAATGCGGCAGGGCATATCAATCCCACTGATCTCATCATGGGAATGGAAATCAATGGCGAAAGCAGGGCGTACCCGATTGGAGTCATGCGCCGCTACGAAATCGCTAATGATGTGCTGGGCGGAGAAGCAATTGCGGTTACTTTCTGCCCCTCCTGCAATACCGGTTTGTCTTTTTCGCGGGTGGTGGAGGGGCAAGAACTAACCTTTGACTTTAGCGGTATGACCTTAGATAACTCCATGGTGATGCAAGACCGCCAGAGCCAAACCTTATGGTCGCAGGTGCGTTTAGAGGCAGTGGAAGGGGCAATGGCGGGGCAGAGATTAGAACTGCTTGCCAGCAACCAGATGACGTGGCAGGAATGGGCAAGCCAATACCCCGATACCACGCTGGTCATTGACCCCCGCGCTCCCGCAAGAGAAATCAGTATGATTCCCGTAGTCCCCACCGGACCTACGGTAGCACCTGATGCCTATCATGGATATGTAGCAGGTGTAGCACAAGGCGAAACCGCTATGGCATTCCCGCTAGAGGCAGTAACGATGCAAGGGGTGGTCAACAGTGAGATTGAGGGAACTCCGTTGGTATTGGTGAACGGGGACGAACCGGGGGCTGTTACCCTATGGGAGCGCACCGTAGAGGGACAGACGCTTACCTTCTCCCGTCAGGGCGACCAACTGGTAGATGAGGAAACACAAAGCGTTTGGAACGCTGAAACAGGGATTGCCGAGAGCGGCGATCTGGCAGGGTCCCAATTAACCCCGTTTGACGCATGGATTTCCGATTGGCGCGGCTGGCTGGATGCCTACCCGCAAACGACTTTGGAGCTGGTGTCGTAGCGAGAAAGGAGAAATGGGAAACGAGAACGTCATAGGGTTGTTCTTCTCTTTTCTCATTTCCCGCTTTCCATACCACGCTCAATCTCCGCCAGATGCTCCGATTCGTGCAGGGTCAGGGTGCGGGCTTTCCAATAAACTGATTCTTTTCGTTGCTTGTTTTCATCCCGCACCACCCGATGCCATTGTTCCGCTTTCAATGAATGTAAAACCCGCAGTAGCACCCGCCGCCTCAGCGTAAAATATGCCAATAGCTCTGAAAAAGAGAATAGGTCGTACCGTAGCAGTTTCCCCCATTCCCGTTCTGAATGAATATCCATCACAAAAGGTTCTTCGGTCAGAAGTGCTAGGTAGATGGCTTCCGAGGTTCGCGCCTCGCTGTTAATCAGGTGCGCTACTATCTCTACCGCCGAACGCTCACCCTCTGCAAAGGGTTGGTTCAAGGGATCATCGGAAATACCCTGTGTTGCGACTGCGAGGCGGTTCGGAACAGCAAGTGTTTCCAGAATAAAGGCGATGTTGGCCGGGGTCGGGTCGGTTGAAATTCGTTTGGTCATACCCTTCCACCCTTTACCTTAAGTACCTGCCACCATTCTATCTGAAGTCAGCGACGGAATTGAATCTGCATCGGTTAAGCGCGAAAATCAAAATTGCATAGAATCGAAGCGAGCGGGTCAGAGAATTATCGAGTTTTTCGACGATTCAACTGACCCGTAATTGTGCTAACCCCCTCATCAGTATGGCACAATCTGATGCTTCCTGTTTGTAACAAAGGAGTTACCTTCTCTATGAATATCCAAAAAGTCGGTGTGATTGGCTGTGGTTTGATGGGCAGTGGGATTGCCGAACAATCCGTCCGAAGCGGTTTTCAGGTCGTGGTACGTGAACTTAATGAAGAGGTATTGGCGGCGGGGCAAAAACGGGTACTTGGCTCCATGCAAAAAGGATTGCAACGGGGCAAACTGACACAGGAAGAGCATGATTCCGCCATCGGTCGGTTGACCTTTACCACCCTTGTGTCGGACCTTGCCGATTGCGATATGGTGATTGAAGCCGCTACCGAGAATATGGCAATCAAGAAAAAAATCTTTGCAGAGTTGGATGGTGTAGTGAACCCCGACACCATTCTCGCCTCCAATACCTCCAGCCTCTCGATTGCTGAAATCGCTTCCGCCACACAACGCCCCGACAAAGTATTGGGAATCCACTTCTTTAACCCCGTTCCCGTCATGCCTTTAATCGAATATGTACGCGGCTTTTTAACGAGTGACGACACCATGACGGCGGCGCGGGAATTTGGAGCGGCATTGGGCAAAAAGACAGTTGAATCGCGGGATCGCCCTGGCTTTATCGTCAACCGCTTGCTCATTCCCTACCTGTTGGATGCGATTAACGTTCTGGAACAAGGGGTAGCAAGCAAAGAAGATATAGATTTGGGCGTGCAGTTAGGGTTAAATCATCCGATGGGACCGCTCACCCTCGCTGATTTTGTCGGGTTGGATACTCTGCTTTTTATCGCGGATGCCATGTATGATGAATTCAAAGATGACCGGTACGCTGCGCCTCCCTTGTTGCGGCGAATGGTAATTGCGGGCTATTGGGGTAGAAAAAGCGGAAAAGGCTTTTATACTTACGACAGGTAAAGAAATTTTTACCTTCTTAATCTCTGTCGTGAGCGCGGGCGGGCAGTCGAACCCCCTTTCTGGTCACAGTCATCCCCCACCCAAACTCGACTTCGGTTCCTGACTAACGGGCATGGTTGCCCTCTGCCCCGCGTGGGGCAAGAAGCGGAAGGAGAGTTTTGTCATGGTCGCATTCCATCGCATTGGAATCCTTGTTGTTTCGTTGCTGTTGTTCCTTCTGGGGGCATGTACGTCCCCGATTCTGCCTGAGGCACCCGGCGAGGATGGAATTCAAGCCCCATCCTCCGCCGATACATCCCCGGAACCCGTTGCCAGCCCTACACCCCTCCCCGCCCTCCCCGGCGGACCCACCCCCACCCCCGGCGTGCTTTTCAATAGTGAACCGACAATGCCCGAACGTACCCCCGTGCGTTGGTATGTAGGATTGGGTGCGGGTAGTGATGCATCTGTCTTAGAAGCGCAGGTCAAAATTGCGGAAGAATACAATGCCTCGCAGGATGAGATCGAACTGGTCTTAGAAATTGTTTCCAACACGATTGCGGCGCAGGAATTACGGGCACGGATTGATAGTGGAAATGCCCCCGATTTGGTCGGTCCGATTGGGACTTATGGACGCGCCTCTTTCCCCAACGAATGGTTAGACCTCACCCCGTTTATCGAAAAATATCAATATGACCTGAGTGACTTTGACCCGGCACTGGTGGAATTTTACCGCGTAGAGGAAGGGTTGGTCAGTATCCCCTTTGCGGTCTTCCCTTCTTTTATCATGGTTAACACCGATGCCTTTGATAAGGCAGGGATGCCTTATCCGCCACAGGAATACGGGCGACCTTATATTGACGACACCGGGGCAGAAAAAGAATGGAATATGGCAACCCTGCGCGAAGTTGCCATGAAACTTACGCTGGATAACAACGGCAACAATGCCCTCAGTCCCGATTTTGACCCGAATGCCATTGTGCAATTCGGTTACGGTACGCTCAAAACCGATCTGCGCGGGCGGTTAACCTTATTTGGGCCCGGGAATTTTGTAGATGAGTTCGGGCAAGCCACTATGCCCGAAACATGGCGCGAGGCATTGCAATGGTATTACGATGGGATGTGGACTGATCACTTCTACCCCAATGCGCTGTATGGCAACAGCGAAGTCCTGGCAGGGGGGGAATGGTTTGAATCGGGGAATCTGGCAATGGGACATGCCCATTTGTGGTTGGTGTCCTGCTGTATTGGTGAGTATGAAGGACAATGGACTACGGCAGTGGTTCCCAGCCATAACGGGGTTACGACCGCAAAACTCCATGCCGATACCTTCGCCATCTTGCGGGCAGGGCAACAACAGGAAGCGGCATTTCAGGTAATGACATGGCTGTTAGGGGAAAAAGCAGGCGAATTGGCAGGAATTTACGGAGGAATGCCCGCCCGTAAAAGCCTCCAACCCGATTATTTTGCCGCGTTGGGCGAACGTTACTCCGGGCAAAGCATCAACTGGAGCACCGTGGTTGCCGGATTATCCTATCCGGATATTCCCAACCACGAAGAGGCACTTCCTGCCTACATTGAGGCGCGGGAACGATACACCGACTTTGCCGACTTGATTGATACCCGTCCCGATTTGGATTTGAATGTGGAAGTGGCAACTCTGCTGGCAGATTTACAAGCGATTTTCGAGACGACCCGGTAGTATCACACTACCACTACTGTAATTATGGGTGTTGGAGAGGCGTTTCTCTCTAACACCTTATCGTCTCTGCGAAGTTACAGACATTGGGCAAAAGAAGCGGCTAAACATTATCCCGTCGGAGAATGTTTCGCCGCTTCTGCATCACTCTTACCGTTTTCTCGATTCAGCACCATTTC
>CBKYSX010000258.1:0-6114 GCA_966690745.1 uncultured Ardenticatenales bacterium | reverse complement strand
AACAGCCCTGCGGCAATTCCGCTCGTGAAACTGTTTCCCCGCGCCGCCTGCCATGTTGTCCAAAGAACCCCCGCCAGCAAAAAGGCGGCTTCCATACCAAGGGTAGCAAACCAGTACCCACCCTGTAACAGCAGAATCAGACCGATAAGTTGCCCTTCATGCTGTTTTAGCCCCCATGTGCGATAGCCCAACGGGAATATCCAGCCCACGCCCCACCAACAGAGTAGACTCCACCCCACCGCAACTTGTTCTATGGAAAGAAAGGGAAGTATCAGACTTCCCACTGTAACAATTAGGGCAAACAACGGAGTGGTTGTGCCGAGGGCTTCCGTGCCTCCGTTATATCGCCACCCTTCCCCTGCGATTAGAGATTTTACATAGGTCAATGTGATGTAGCTATCATCGTTTAACCGCCCGATGCTTTGCGTGGCGGCAATGAGCGGAAGGATAGAGGCAATCAGCAACACACCCCATAGGAGGGTGTTGGCTGATATACGGGGTGTTGTACGTGAGGGAGAGGCGGGAACGGAACCGGTGGTCATTCTTCGCTGACGGAGACGATGATTTTGCCGAATTGCTCGCCCCGTTCCAGTTTTTCATGTCCGTAGCGCAAGTCGGCAAGCGGAATCACTTCATCAATGACGGGGTGGAGTTTACCCTGCCAGACAAGGCGCATCACTTCTAAAAATTCGCCGCGATTGGACATCGTACTGCCGATAAATTCCAATTGTTTCCAAAACATCAAGCGAATATCGGCTTCGGCTTTGGGTCCGGTGGTGGCTCCTACCGTGACCAACCGACCTTTTTTGCCCAGACTGCGCACCGAATCTTTCCAGGTGGCTTCGCCTACGTTATCCACGACAATATCCACACCCTGTTTGCCGCTTTTCTGGAAGATGGTTTTGCTCCATGTCGGGTCTTCGCGGTAATTCACCACAAATTCCGCGCCCAGTTGTTTGGCGAGTTCAGCTTTTTCGGGGGTGCTGGTGGTTGCCCAGACCCGACAACCGAGCAGAGCGGCAATCTGAATGGCGGCACTATTGACCCCACCCCCTGCGCCAATCACCAATACGGTTTCTCCCGCTCTGGCGCGGGCGCGGGTGGTAAGCATCCGCCACGCCGTCGCATAGACCAACGGCACCGCCGCGGCTTTGATAAGCGGGAAATCATCGGGAACCCGTTCCAGGTTTCCGGCGGGAATCACAATAAATTCGGCTAAGCCGCCCCAACGATGTTCGCCTAATATCTTAAACGTGTCGCACAGCGGTTCTTCGCCGCGCCGACACCATTCACAATGTCCACAAGAGGTGCTGGGGTTAATAACTACCCGGTCTCCGGCTTGCCATACCGTGACCCCTTCGCCTACGCTTTCAACTATGCCTGCAATGTCACAGCCGCCCACATGGGGGTAGCCCGGAGGCGCGCCCGGTATTCCGCGCCGCGTCCATAAATCGAGGTGATTGAGGGCGACGGCGACCACCCGCACGCGCACTTCGCCATGTCCGGCGGTGGGGGTTGGTATCTCTGCTTCCTCAATCACTTCAACGCCACCGGGACCCGTATAAATCATTGCACGCATAGAACCTCAGAGATAAGCGTGAAGAGGGAAGCGCAAAGAATCACTATCCTTCACGCTTCCCTCTAAATTCATTGGTGTTTGGCTCTGATTATAAGTCGCGTTGGCTGAAGAGCCGAATGGCAAGGAGGAGGGCAAAGGCGGCGTAGAATGCCGCATAGCCAATAAACATGGGGCTGGGGATGACATCCCCGACCGAAAAGGGCGAAATGCCCATAATACTTTCCAGAGGGGAGCGCATTTCGTGAATGGCACGCCTCCAGAGGGCTTCGCTGGGGAGAATCAGACTGGAAACAATCCCGATATTGATCGCGGTTTCATTGTTAAAGACGGAGCCGATTTGTTCCACCCACCCCCCGACGAAAGAAACTCCATAGGCTCCAAAGAGCAAGGTTCCGTTTGCCAAAGTGGAGAGGCGCGTCCCGCCGAGCAGAGAGAGACTTAAGAGAAGCATCACATTCAGCCAGAGCAGAGAAGCTCCCCGCAGAAACTCAGGGGGTTGGTAGCCCCCGATGACGCGAACAATCAACAATACACCCCCCGCCATGAGCGCGAAATAAAGGGCAAACATACCCAGAAAGCCAAGCCATTTGCCCAGCACAATTTGACTACGGCGCATCGGTTTGGCGGCAAGGGTATGAATCGTGCCCGATAGCACCTCGCCGGAAAGGGTATCTACCGAGGTGAGAACAGTCATCATAATCAGCAGGAAATTGACCACATACATTCCGGCGGTGAATATCATGTGCGTCACTTCGCGGCTTTGCATATCCGTACTGTCCGCTTCGGCACGAACCGCGGTGACGATGCCATTGACCCCCAGCCCATAGACAACTAAAAATAAAAGCCCGAGTACCAACGCCGCCGCCGCAATCCGACGGCGCACGGCTTCTTGAAAGGTTAATCGGGCGATGGTGAGAATAGCGTTCATCAATTATCTTTTAGAGATTTTAAGGATAGGTAGTACCCTTGAAATGGCTAATTCACTTACCCGGCGGTTTCCGTGCCGACGATTTGGATAAACAATTCTTCCAGCGACAGACGGTTGGGTTTCAGGGCGTACAGGTCGGCTCCGTTGCCAATCAGATAGTGGCTGAGGCGGGGCAGGTCGGATTCACCATTCAGGGTAATCGTAAAATGGTCGCCATCGCGCCGAATATCCCGCCCGTATTCCGTCAGTCCGGCATACGCTTCCTCGCTGAGATGGCGCACCCGCACCGACACGGTTAATTCCCCTTCGCTCAGCGAGTTTAAATCGCTGACGCGAATCACTTTACCCTGTCGGATAAAGGCGACCCGGTCACAGGTGACTTCGATTTCGCTGAGCAGGTGGGAATTGAGAAAAACAGTAGTTCCTTCACCCTTCACCTGTTGGATAATATCACGTACCATGCGCCGCCCCACCGGGTCTAAGCCGGAAGTGGGTTCATCCAGAATCACCAGTTGCGGGCGGTTCAGCAATGCCTGCGCCAAGCCGACCCGTTGTTGCATACCCTTCGAAAAGGTTTGGATTTTGCGATGGGCGGCGGCGGTCATGCCAACCAGTTCCAGCAACTGCGGAACCCGGCTTTTGGCATCAGTGCGGGACATGCCATAGAGATTGGCGTGAAGATGAAGAAATTCGGTGGCGGTGAGCCATTCGTGGAAACGGAAATGTTCGGGTAAGAAGCCTACTTTGGCGCGGGCAGAGGGATCGCCTATGGGTTTGCCTAACAAGTTGGCAGTTCCGGCAGTGGGCAATACCAACCCAAGTAACATCTTGATGGAAGTTGTTTTTCCCGCGCCGTTGGGACCCAAAAAGCCAAAGACCTCTCCCTGTTCTACATTCAGGGAGAGGTCTTCTACGGCAATTTTATCGCCAAAATGTTTGCTGAGATTTTGAGTTTCAATAGTGAGCATAACAAGAAGAGAGGAAAACGGAGAGAGGAGAGCGAAGAAAACGCATTTCTCCGCTCTCCATTCTCTCCGCTCCGCTCTTTACTGTAGCGAATTGGCGATTTCCAGTCCTCGGGTTTCGCCGCCTGTACCTGAGAGGCTATAGAGGATACCATCTTTCACCCAGATTAGGATGTAGGGGGCATTCGCTTGCCGGTAGTTACTGCGAACAAGGGTTCCTTGAACGCCGTCAACACTCACTTCGCGATATTCCCCTTCGTCGCGGGGTACCGGAATGACGAGGGTTGAAGTCCAGTCCAGATTTGCGCTAAAGTCGGCGGCTTCGGCTTCGCTCATCCCCAGCACTTGCATATAGAGTTGCCCCATTGCCTGCATATCCAGATCGGGCGGGGTGGTGACGGAGGGGCTGGGAATCTGAACCAGATTGGTGCAGTCCACCGGCTCCTGCGCCGCTTCGCCTTCGCGGATTTCATTCTTATAGGAACAGTCACCCCATTGGGCTTGCACCCCTTGTGGCACATCCACATTCATCACCGCACCATCCAGCGAATCGGGAATCGAAATATCATCCCGTCCGAGGGCGGAAACCAACGTGCGAATCCGTTCAGCATCCAACGTGATGTCCATTTTAACCCCACCCATTACCTGAATTTCGGCAGGGGCTTCATCAAAGTAGGCAGGCGCACGAACCGCAAACCCGGCTTCGGTGCGGGCTTCGTCCCACGAACCGACTTGTTTGTGTTTGCCAATGGCTTCCCCTTTGACATCATCCGAGAGCATTTCGCTCATCAAGGTTCCACCCTCTTCGTCAAAGGAGGAGAAGGAAGAAAAATCTACGGGAATGACCGTGACCCGTTGGACCCGGAACAAACCCAACACTTGTGCCGCCCATGTCTGGACGGGCGGGAACATCAATGCCACGACCAGCATAGCGGCGGTGGCAAGTGCCGCATAACGGAATTGAAAACGGCGTTTTGGTTGCATCACAAATTGCTCCTTGGCAGATACGACGACATCTTGTGTCGAACGGCTTTTGAGGCGGTTCCGCGCCACGATAGGGGATGGAACCGCGAGAGATTCATCCAACCCTTGCCACAATGCCGACAAGCGGGAGGACCGTGCTTCTAATTGAGCAAGGACATCCGCACAATCGGCACATCCCGCAAGGTGCTGTTGCACTTGTTGGGCGTGGTCGGCGGCAACTTCTTGATCGAGGTAGGCGCGGAGTTCGCCTTCATTCAGGTGGTTCATGCTTAATGCGTTCTTGAAGGGTTATTCCTGTGTTTGCAAGAATACATCTTCAAATTCTTTCTCGGCACGCGCCAAGAGGGTTCCGACGGAGGCAGGGGCGATTTCCAACGTGGCGGCAATTTCTTTGTAGGCAAGTCCCGAATAGCGTAGAATCAATAGTTCCGCCGAACGGGGTTTGAGTTGTGTCAACACCTCCCGTACCCGTTCCTGTTCCATACGCTGTTCGACCTGTACATCCGGCGGCAGGGTTGCTTCCGCCAGCAATGCCGCCCCTGCCGATTGTTCGTATTTGTCCCTGCGTTTGGCGGCACGGAGCGCGTTGTAACCGCGCCGTAACGCCACCCGGTAGAGCCACCCCGCCAATTCATCCTCATCACGGACGCGGGGCGGTGTTCGGTACAATTGCCAGAAGACATCCAGTGCCAATTCTTCGGCACTGTCCCCATCCCCGACCACGCGAAAGAGCAGACGATAGACACGCTCCCAATGGGTTTGGAAGAGATCGTCAAAGGTCGTGCTATTCATTTGCATATCGCGCCAGCCCTGCGGGATGGGGCGGGAAAGGGTTGCCATATCGGTTTGGGTTGCCTTGCAAGGTTTTCATACACTCAACACCGGTGGACGGGAAAATGTGACAAGGGCGGGACGCAGAAAGCAGGACGCAAGACGCAAAAAGCAGGACGCAGGACGCAAGACGCAAAAAGCATTTTTGCAAACAGGTTTCTAACCTATGATTTTGTTCTTTGTTTAACCACCCCGAAAAAGAGAGGCTATGTTGGCGGCGATTTTTGTTGAAAATTCTTTGTATTCTTGATAGGTCACGGATTTGCCTGTGGGGTGAAAAGCCGGGTCACTTGAAACATATACACCATTGGAAAGTTCCTCCACGTACATGGTGGGAGGAATAGAAATACCTTCTACAATGGCATGGTTGAGATAACAATTTGCAAAGGATCGGGTTACGGGAGTATGGGCAAGTTGCGTGGGCGTTTCTAAGCTCCATTCTACAGTTATACTCCCATAATCCGGGTCAAGCCTTTGTACTAATTCAACAAAACGTTTATAAGCCTTGCGTCCTTCGCGACGTGCTGTTGCTTCAAGCCCTCGTTTTTCGATTCCCGAAAAAACATCTCCACTGCTCCAAATCGCAATTGGAGCACGGTCATTGGAATGTGGGTGTGAGGTTCCGCCCGGATAAGTCACAATTTCCGGTCCGCCTTTCGTTTTGGGCGTGGGCACCAAATAGACCTTGACTAACCGCACATCGGGGTTTTGTCGTAATGCAACCAGTTCGACCGGGGTGGATACGTGTACCGGTTCCCATTCCCCCTTATAAGTATGAATCGAATCAAAAGGTTGGTGGGCAATTCCCCCGTCCCGTTGTACATAAG
>CBKYSX010000257.1:0-6164 GCA_966690745.1 uncultured Ardenticatenales bacterium | reverse complement strand
GCAAACGCCCAGAAGAGGTTGCCTTTGATGGTGTTCATCGTGGCGCGGCTCAGGCGAATCGCCTCCGCCACTTTGGTCAAATCCCCTTGCATCAGGGTAATATCACTGGCAGACATGGCAACATCCGTCCCGGTCCCCATCGCAATCCCCACATCGGCTTGCGCGAGGGCGGGCGCATCGTTTACCCCATCGCCGACCATTGCGACGATTTTGCCCTGCGCTTGCAGGGTTTTCACCTGTGCCGCTTTTTGGTCAGGCAATACTTCTGCAAGCACCCGCTCCGGCGCAATCCCGACCTGCGCGGCAATTGCCTCGGCGGTCTTACGGTTGTCCCCGGTCAACATCCACACGTCAATATCCATCGCTTTTAGTGAATCCACCGCCGCCTTGCTCGTTGCTTTGGGCGTATCAGCCACCGCAATCATGCCCGCCGCGACTCCGTTCACCGCTACCAACATCGGCGTATTGCCTGCCGCGCTTAAACGGGTGGCATGGTCATTCAGAGGGGTTGTATCAATGCCTTCACCCTGCAACATACGGTGATTGCCTACCATCACCTCCTGCCCATCCACCACTGCCCGAATCCCGCGCCCGGTCATGCTTTCAAAGCTGTGCGGCTCGCTCAAAGGGAGCGATTGTGCCTGCGCCGCCGCCACAATCGCCGCGCCCAAAGGATGCTCACTGTTGCGCTCTGCTGATGCGACCAATCGCAACAACTCTGATTGCCCGTCGTTTCCCCGCCCTAAAGGGACGGAGCTATAGACAGGTGCTCGCAATGTATTGCGTTCCCCCTCTTGGGAGGGGGCTAGGGGGTGGGTCGCCGTTCCCGCATATGTAGGTACTCCCATTGATGCCAACGCCACCACTTCTGTCACGGTGGGTTCGCCCTTGGTCAGGGTTCCTGTTTTATCCAACACAATCGCGTTGATACGATGTGCCGTTTCCAGCGATTCCCCGCCCCGAATCAAAATTCCCTGCTTTGCGCCTGTCCCCGTACCCACCATAATCGCAGTCGGAGTAGCCAAGCCCAGCGCACAGGGGCAGGCAATAATCAACACTGCTACAGTATTGACAAGGGCATACACAAAGCGGGGTTCGGGACCAAACATCATCCAAACGACAAAGGTCAGGGCGGCAATCCCCAGCACAATCGGTACAAAAATCGAAGCGATTTGGTCGGCAAGTCGTTGAATCGGTGCTTTGCTTCCCTGTGCTTCCTCTACCATGCGGATAATCTGCGCCAGCAAGGTGCCTTTGCCAACGGCAGTGGCTTCCATTTGGAACGCGCCTGTCTTGTTCAGCGTTCCGCCGATCACTTTATCGCCGCTTTGTTTGGTCACGGGCAGAGATTCCCCCGTCAGCATCGCTTCATCCACCGCCGATGAACCGCTCACAATCCGTCCATCTACGGGAACGGTCGTGCCGGGGCGTACCAACAAAATATCCCCTGTTTCTACATCATCAACCGGGATTTCCCGTTCGCCTTCCCGCCCGACCAACAGGGCAGTGCGTGCCCGTAAGCCCATCAATTGTTTAATGGCTTCGCTCGTTTGCCCTTTGGCACGCGCCTCCAAATATCGCCCTAGCAGAATCAGCGCGATAATCACCGCACTGGTTTCATAATAAACCTCTGCTGTACCTGCGGGGAAAAAGCGGCTAAAAACCGTTACCGCCAACGAATAGCCATACGCGGCGGTTGTTCCCAGCGCGACCAGTGTGTTCATGTCGGTGGTGCCGTGCCGTGCGGCTTTCCAGGCGTGTTCGTAGAAGCGTCGCCCTGCGATGAATTGGACGGGCGTGGCAAGGAGCAACTGAAGCCACCAGTAGGCTTCCATCGAGCCGAAGAACATGTGCATCTGCATCATGCCTGCTTCTTGTCCCCAGATCAGCATCGGACCCATCGAAAGCACCAACAGAATACTCCCCAGAATCAATGCCAATTTTAGGTCGCCGCGCAATTCATGAAGTTCTGCCTGCCGCGCCTCCCGTTCACGGTCCCGCATCGCATCATCCCCCGCATTTTCATCAATCACAGGCGATTCATAGCCCAATGCCTCGATCTTTTGGCGCAAGTCGCGGGGGGTGGTTTGGGTGGGAACATAGGTGATGGTGCTACGCAGGGTTGCAAGGTTCACATCGGCATTCAGCACCCCCGGCACTTTTTTCAAGCCCCGTTCCACGGTATTGACACAACTGGCGCAGGTCATTCCTTGTGTGGGGAGCGTCACCACTGCCGTTGGCACATCGTACCCGATGGCTTTTACCTTCTCCACCAGAGCAGGAACCGTCGTTTGCTCCGGGTCATAGGTGACGGTAGCACGTTCGGTCGCAAGGTTCACCGTTGCCTCCGCCACGCCCGGCATTTTCTTCAAACTTCGCTCTACCGTATTGACACAACTGGCACAGGTCATCCCTTGTACGGGCAAAATCACTTGCTTTTCCATCCGCTATCAATCCTTTCGTCAGGGTTTCCCCCTAACACTGTCTAATTGTAGGATGGGATGAAATTTCTGTCAAAATTACCCCCTCCCCCTATGGGGGGGGTATAATAAGTGCTCTTAATCACATAAAAGGGGGCGTTTTCTCCGATGAAAACGCCCCCTTTTTTGAACTTATGATCCTTACTCAACCCGGATAAGCGGCAAGTATAAGGTTATTGTTGGGGGAGATGGCGTAACCGTATGGGTTGGAGAGGGCGTAGCCATTACGGTTGATGTCACACCCGGCGTTGCCGTTGCAGATGGTACTATCGTTGAGGTTGCACTTGGGATAGCACTCGCCGTTGCCGTCGGTATGGTCGGGGTTGGAATCTTGACTGTTGCGGTGGCAGTGGGTATTTCCGTCGAAACGGGCGTGGGTGTCACCGTAGCAGGAATCCCTGTCGCCGTGATGGTAGGGGTACGGCTTGGAGTGACGCTTGCGGTAGCACCGGGTGTCACCGAAGCTGTAGCGGTTAATGTCGGCGGTAAACTTCCCGTCGCGGTAACGCTGGGAGTCAATGATGGCGGCACGGTTGAGCTTGGCGTTGCAGTACCCGTCGGTATCGCAGTTGCGGTTCCTGTAGCAGTGGAGGTGGGTAAGGTCGGAACAGTCAAGGTCAACGTCGGAGTGCGGGTCGGGCTGGGCGTTCGGGTTACGGTTGGTGTGGGTGTCAACACGGGCAGATCAGGGTTCATTCGATAGAGTGTATCGTACTGAAGCACCGGGCTACTATGGTCTACGAATAATAATTCATCCGTGTTGACAAAATTCCACATCCGAATTGAGCCGCCTTGAGTGCGTTCAAAATAGGGGGTTATGGTTCCGCCTTCAATCGGAACTCCGGATAATCCATACGACACATCTCTGACATATGTGGTCACATATACCAATGACCCGTCGGGGGAAATTTTGAAAGCATGCCCATCATCGTTCGGGTAAATCACCGTTGGGGCGGCACTCCCATCTATCGGGACGCTGTAAATAGAGCCTGTCGGATTGGGAAAGGGAGCCGTGTCATAAACCACCCGTGTGCCATCACTGCTAATTTCCATAAGGGGATAGGTTCCGGCGGTGGCTAATTCTGTTGGTGTTCCAATCGGGTCATAAGCAACACTATACAACGTGCTGGTAGGCGACCCGCTAAAGGGTACTACATGATAGACGATGTGTTCTGTGCCGGGGGTGGCAATCAGGGAAATGAAGCCGCCGCTATGATTGCTGAGGGCAACCACGCTATTGTCACTTAACGTCAGGCGATGGACATGTTGCGGTTGATTGGTGGCTCGCCAATCGTAAAACAGATACTGCCCATCAGGACTAAATAAGAACTCTTCAACAATGGTACCGGCATCACCAACCGTAGTGAGCGTTCCCTCCGGAACTGCCGCCCGCCGAACGTAGCCGCTCCCCACAAAAAAGAGCGAGTTGCCATCCGGTGCAAACGCCACCTCATATTCCTGAGCACCGGTCCCTGGCGGATTGAGCACAATCGTCGGATTTCCATCTAACGGAGCCAGCACCAACATATCCCGTTCGGCAGTCTCATACAAAAAGACCACTGCCGACCCAACCGGACCGGCGGTATACCCTCTGACAATCCCGGCGGGAAGCCCTGCGGTAAGTTCGATAAATGCGCCTCCGTCAATCGGTGCGGCATATACGTTCTCATCCGCGAATCCTTCATCTACAAAGATAACATATTGACTGTCCGCGGTGAATCCATAAGAATTAGGGTAGCCAAGCACCTGAGCCGTGGAGACCAACCGTGTAGGGGTTCCGCCTGTGGTCGGAACAATATAAATGTGACCGCCATTGCCGGTGGTCTCTTCATAAGCAATCAACGATTCGTCGGGGGAAAGCGAAAAAAACGGGACGGTATTCCCGGCACTTGCGAGAGGGGTACGTTCCCCCGTCGCCACATCGTAGCGCACAATCATCCCCGACGTACCGGCATAGTACCCACCGTAAAAAACGGTCTGTCCATCGTCGGAAAAACGTACCGACTTCACATCAATGTTTACGGTAATGGGATCGGGATTGGCATCCGCCGCCACAAGCGCAGGCACGAACAACATTAATCCTAAAACCGACAAGAAAAAGAGATATTTTACGGGGTGCATGGGGCGCATTGATACTATCCTGTTGAAGTTCTAAGACACAGCATAATATAAGATTAAAAATCGCGAAATACAAGGGTTGGTTTGTACTATTTTAAGGTCAACAAAGCCCAACATGATAGCCCCTGTTGGAACTTCCTCTATCCTTCTATAAAATAACATTCAATCACCGCCACCAAAGGTATCGAAAGCAACAGGGGTAGCCGATACATTCGATAGGTTCGACACCTTCGATACCATTGCATCCTTATTTGCCATTCCCGATTCCTGCGTCCCACGTCCTGCCCAAAAGGATTTCCCATGACCCTTGCGCCCTCTCTTGTAGAATCCCTCGCCGCCCGTTTCGGCGAACGCTTCTCTACTGCCCCTTCCATCCGTGACCATCATGGCAAAGGCGAAGATTGGTTTGCGCCGATGCCTCCCGATGCAGTCATCTATCCCCACACCACCGAAGAGGTGGCGGAAATTGTTAAACAGTGTGCCGCGCACAACATTCCCATTGTTCCGTGGGGCACCGGAACCTCGCTGGAAGGGCATGTGCTGGCACTCAAGGGCGGCATCACGATTGACCTCTCCGAAATGCGCGACATTCTGGAAATTAACAGTGCCGATTTGGATTGCCGTGTTCAAGCCGGAGTCACCCGCAAACAGTTGAACGAAAAACTGGGCAAAGAAGGACTGTTCTTCCCTGTAGACCCTGGTGCCGATGCCTCCCTCGGCGGCATGACCGCCACCAACGCTTCCGGCACGAATGCGGTGCGTTATGGCACGATGCGCCATAACGTCTTGGGATTAACGGTGGTGATGGCAGATGGGACGATTATTAAAACAGGGGGAAGGGCACGGAAATCCTCGGCGGGTTATGACCTGACACGCCTCTTTGTCGGGTCGGAAGGTACTCTCGGCATTATTACCGAAATTCAATTGCGCGTTTATGGGATTCCCGAAGCCATTACCTCGGCGGTCTGTCAATTTGATTCGTTGGGAGATGCGGTTAATTCTGTCATTATGGCGATTCAACTGGGGATTCCGATGGCGCGGATTGAATTATTGGATGAAGTCCAAATGCAAGCGTGTATTGCTTTTTCCAACTTGGAAGGATATGCCGCCACGCCGACCCTCTTTTTTGAATTTCATGGGACGGAAGCCGCAGTTACCGAACAGGCGGAACAACTCAGCGCCATCTGCGAGGAACATCGGGGGAATGCCTTCCAATGGGCAAGCAAACCCGAAGCACGCGCCAAATTGTGGGAGGCGCGGCACAATTCTTATTATGCGGGATTGGCACTCGCTCCTGGCAAACGGGGCATTGTCACGGATGTATGCGTACCCATCTCCCGCCTTGCCGATTGCATCCTTGCCACCAAAGCCGATATTGCCGAAACGGGAGTGGTTGCGCCCCTTGTCGGGCATGTCGGCGATGGCAATTTTCACCTCGTTATTCTTTGTGACCCCGACAATGCCGATGATATCGTCAAAGCCAAAACAGTAGCGCGGCGCACCGTTGAAAATGCCCTCTCCATGGGCGGAACCTGTAGCGGGGAACACGGGGTCGGGGTGGGGAAG
>CBKYSX010000256.1:0-6173 GCA_966690745.1 uncultured Ardenticatenales bacterium | reverse complement strand
GTGGTAAGCAACCCTAACGCTTTATTGCTTTCGGTGGGGGTTTCGCGGACGGTGGTGGTGGTGGTGCGGGTTTGCGCGGTACTAGCCATAGAACACTCTCCGTCCCATAATGCGGTTCTGAACAAAGGTCAAGAGCAGGATAATTCCAAAGAGGATAAACGCCATTGCGGCGGCGTAGCTGAATTGACTGGACTTGTAGAATTCGTTGAAGATGAAGATCGAGGCGGTGGTGGTGGTTTCGCGCGCCCCGGGCAATTGCATCACGTAAACGTGACTGAATGCCTTAAACGTCCCAATCACCCCCAACATGGTGAGGAAGAAGGTGGTGGGGGAAAGCAAGGGAATGGTGATGTTGCGGAAACTCGCCCAACGATCCGCCCCATCCACTTCGGCGGCTTCATAGAGGTCTTTGGGGATTTGCCCCAACCCGGCAAGATAGACCACCGTATTGAACCCAACGAACGTCCAGATATTGAAGATGATGATGACCATAAGGGCAAGGCTGGGACCCGCCAACAGTTGGGGAAGTTCTTGCCCCGTCATCAATTCAAAAATGCCGGACGGTTCTTGAAGCCAGCGTTGCGGTTCAACACCAAATATCCCGATAAAGCGGTTAATCACGCCTTCGGGGCGGCTGATGAACATCACCCGGAATACGGCGGCGGCGGCTACACTGGGCGTAATATAGGGCAAGAAAAAGAGCATCCGATAGATGCCCTTGCCCTTGATATTTTGATAGAGAATGCTGGCGAGAACGAGGGAAAGCCCGATTTGGATGGGAACAGTACCGATGGAATACCATGCAGTTACAAGAATCGAAGAAAATAAATCCTCATCCCCTTGTTCCAACATCAGCGGCAACCCGAACCATAATACGGCTACCCCCACTGCCAAAATCATGACCGCGCCAATATGCAAGGCGCGGCGTTGCGGCGGGGTATCTGTGCCTTTATCCCACACCACCCATGCCACCAAGAGCAAAACGATGCCGCCTAATACGGCAAAAATGGTGGTGGGTTCGCCCAATGCCTCAATATAATTTTCAAAGCCGATAAAGTCTCCCTGACGCAATCGCCATTCGTAGAGACTCATATAAAAGGCATATCCGAGCGGGAATATCCCAAAAAAGAAGATGGCAATCGTTGCCGGGGCTAGAAAGGCGTATGCGGTTAAAATTTCCCGTAACCGTCTTTGGGAAAACCGACGTGGTGTGGGTGAGGACATCACCGGGGTTTCGGCTGATACCGCCATAGCAAATCCCATCGTGTTTGTGCTGTGATTGTGGTTGCCCACAAATCATAGCACCCGCCGCCAAACGCTTTTGGATAAAGACTATCTAAAAAACGTGGTTAGACAAATTGTTAAGAGCATTGTTAAGACGCAGTAGTGGAGGACAAAATACTTTATTTCCATGCCTATTACGCCTAACAGGGGGTAGCGTACTGCCTTGCTGTCAATCCTGCGTTAATAGAAGGTCAAGATAATTTAACAAAACCGGGTGGCGGGGGGTTTCAACCCGATGTTTGCCCTGTTTTCGTGGGGTTGAAACTCCACGCTGGTATGGAAAGTCAGCTCAAGCCGACTACGGCAAGGACGTATGTATCCCTGATGGATACCGGGCTTGTCACCTTTTGAGCTTCCTTTATGGATTTTCCTCTATAATAATGGGAATGTTGCTCGTGGGCGGAAATCGTAGATACAGAGGCATTTCTGCCCGATTGGAAAGCTTATGCGACGCAGTTGGCAACTGGTTACGTTGGTGGGGGGATTGCTGTTGCTGGTGGTAGCGTTCACTATGATTGCGGCAATTACACCCCCTACGCCCCCGTATGCGGAAGAGGGTGTTTCGGGGGAGAGTCCACATAGCGTGGTGCGCGAATATTACAACCGTGCTTTAGCGGTGCGGCTTTATTACCCCAACACCTGGCAACGGGCGGAGATGGAAACAGGGGTACGGATTCAACCGGCGGCTCCCTCGGCAGATTTTGTGGAGCAGGGCGCGGTATTCGCCCTGTGGCAGTCTACCGCGACCGATGACGCTTCTACACTCTCTCCTTTGATTCAGACCTTGTTGGAATCCACCGATGACCCCCGCGCCTCTGAAAATGTGGCAGTAGGTGGGGTTAGCGGCACGGAGACGGTGATTGAGGTAGAAGCCGATGCGGTTTCTGCTTCCCCGCTTAACGCCCAACTAACTTCTGCGCTCCGTGCCGCCAACAGCCATCGGGTGACGGTGGTGTTATGGGTTTCGAACGAAGCAGACCATCCTTATACCGTGCTGATGGCGGATGCGCGGGATGGGAACCATCTGAGTACTCTGCAACAGATTCGCAATTCGATTCAATGGGAATAAAAAAGGTGCGTGGTGCGTGGTGCATGAATTTAGGGCGATGCTCTGTGGTTCCTGAAATCTATAGCATTTGGGATGCAAGAGTTTCCTTTGGAAAACCACTTTCCCGCAAACCCATGCGACACGCACCATGCACCTTCCAACTCTACTACTATGGCTACGATCACCATTACCCCCTTAGACCCCAACGACGAACGCGCCATTGAGGAAATCGCCCGTTTGCTTCAACAAAATTTTGCGTCGGCGTGGCAGGAGATTGAGGAAGGTGTTGAAGAAGTGCGGGAGGCGTTTGGCGAGGATCGCTTTAGTTTTGTGGCGAAAGCCGATGGGGAGGTCGTGGGGTGGATCGGGGCGATTGTCACATACAACGGACATTCAATGGAACTTCACCCTCTGGTTGTTCATCAGGCATGGCAGGGCAAAGGCGTGGGGCGGCTGTTGGTGGCGGCATTGGAGGCGGAAGGAAAACGGCGCGGGATTACGACCGTTTATCTTGGCACGGATGATGAAGATGACCGCACCACGCTTGCCGGAGCCGATTTATACCCCAATGTGCTGGAAAACGTGCTAACGATTCAGAACCCCGGTAAGCATCCCTACGAGTTTTACGAGAAATGCGGGTATGTGATTGTTGGCGTAATTCCCGATGCCAACGGACCCGGCAAGCCTGATATTTTTATGGCGAAACGATTATAAGAGTGGAGAAAGGAAAACGGAGAGCGGAGAAACGACATTTCATATTTTTCACTCTCCTCTCTCTACTCTTTTCTCTTTTGAGGAGTACGTATGCCCGTTTATCGTTCGATTACGCAGGAAGAATTGCCGCTCTTTGCCGATATTCAAGCGCGGGGCTTTCGCTTTGACCCGCAACAGGCAATTGATAATTTGAGCCGCCCCGAAAAGCGGTACGAATTAGAGAGTTGCTTTGTCTACGAGGATGAGGAACGGGGGGCAGTGGCGGCGCAGGTGGTCTTTAATCGCGGGATTGCAGTAGGCGGGCAATTGTTAGAAACGGATATGATTGCGAGTGTCTCCGTGCCGCCCGACCAACGACGGCGGGGCTATGCCAACGGGATGCTGACCGCCGGGTTGCGCCGCGCCCGCGAACGGAATCTGCCTCTTTCGATTCTGTGGCCCTATTCGATTCCCTTCTACAATCGGCTGGGATACGGGGTTTTTACCACCGGCAATCTGCTTGAACTCCCCTTAAAAGAGATGCAGAATTTTGACGATATGCGCCTTGCCCGCCGCATGACCCCTGATGATATGCCTGCGATGCAACGGTTATATCAAAAAGAGATGAAGCGGCATAGCGGCTGGATTGACCGCACCGAGACGGAATGGAAACTACGAATTTTTGCGAATGAGGGCATTAAGTGGCCCGAAAAGTTAGAAGGGGTGGTAATTCCGGGCGAAGACGGGGAATTGCTGGGCTATCTGGTTTATGGCTTGACCTATTGGAACGGTACCTACAAAACCTGCCTGATGGTTTATGAGTGGGTGGATGATTATACCAACCCAGTCGGCTTCCGTGCGGTGGCGGGCTATATCTCCGCCCAACGCGCCCAGGCAAATTATATGCGCTATACCGCACCGCTTGATTTTGCACTACACCATACAATGGGGGAACGGTATTCGCACCGCCCCGAACGCCCGACCGAGTTCATTTACCGGGATATGTGGATGGGGGGACCGGGGATGATGGGACGGTTGGTCCATGCACCCGAAGCGTTCAAACAACGAGGCTATCCGAAAGAGGTCAAAGGGGCGTGTGTGGTACGTATCAAAGACCCGCAATTGCCCGACAATGAAAAGCCTTTCCTGTTAGAAATCGAAGATGGTAAAGGATATATTTTCGACAAACCTGCGGTAACGGCATTCACGGCTACTGCCGATATTCGTACCTGGTCGGAATTGTATTCCAATTCGTTGACGGCGCGGGATGCGTGGCGATTGGGGCGGCTGGCGGCGGATAGTGTGACGGTGGATTTTCTGGGGGCGGCGTTTGCAAGTGCGCCCTGGTTTATTCATCGGGCGGATTGGTTCTAAAAGGACGGGACGCAGGACACGGGACGCAGAAACGACAAGGACTTACAGAAATCACAAAGAGCACAAAGAACGACAAAGGTCACAAAGAACGACTGATTATTTCTATCGTTTTCCTTATGTCGTTCTCTGTGACCTCTGTGTTCTCTGTGGTTAAACGCCGTATACGTTTCTGCGTCCTGCTTTCTGCGTCCCGCTTTCCGAGGTGTTTATGCGCGTAGCAGTTATTTCTGATATTCATGGGAATGCGGTCGGGTTGGAAACCGCGCTAAAGGATATAGAAAGGCGCGGGATTGACCGGATGGTGTGTCTGGGAGATGCGATTCAAGGTGGACCCCAGCCCGTTGAGGTAGTAGCGCGATTGAGAGAGATAAATTGCCCTGTAGTGATGGGGAATGCCGATGCATGGTTATTGACAGGGGAAGAAACAGGCGCGGAAGCTATCACATCCGAACGACGGCGTAAGATGAATGGGGTTCGGGAATGGATGCTGACGCAGTTAAGCAAAGCAGATATTGCCTTTATCGCAAGTTTCCAACCGACCATTGAAATTCTGCTTGAGGGCAACCATTCCCTGCTCTGTTTTCATGGGTCGCCCACTTCGTTTGATGATTTGATTTTCCCCACAATGGAGGCGGCGGCGTTTGAGGCGTTTTTAACCCCTTATCTGCCCCACTTTATGACAGGCGGGCATACGCATTTGCCCCACATTCGTCGCATCGGGGCAAGCGACAGTTTTTTCTTTAACCCCGGCAGTGTAGGATTGGCATATAGCCACCATCAGCCCGAAGGGACGTTTCGCCTTGATGCGTGGGCAGAATATGCGATACTCACCGCCGAGAATGGGGGGATAAGCGTTGAATTTCGCCGTGTCCCTTATGATGTGAACACCTTGATTGAGATTTATCAGCAAAGCGGCAGACCCCATGTCGAAGATATGATTGTGCAGTATCAAAGGTAAAAAGCGGTTTTTGGATTCGATTTGTCACAATTGAAAGGTGGGCAGTGTTGAACCGAAAGGCAGAAACCAATATTTTGCAGAGGTTCACTTATGACAAAATCCATCACAGGGATAGTGACACTCCTATCATTGACCCTCTTCACCTACTTTCTATGTTCGTTCATTATCAACATATTTCTGGAAACAAATTCCGTCGTGGAGGACACCTTTACCAGTGAGGTTATAGTATTTGGACCCCCCGGTTGTGGTGGGTGCAGTCGAGTCGTACAATTTGACCCTCAGATTGCTCAGCCGATGGGAAACTATCAACAATTTAGAAATTTGGAAATGACGGTTGTAGATGCTGTCTTGGTGCATGACCCTAACGATATTCCAAGACATCCGCCACATGATCGTTGGGATTTTCACTTACGCTTTCATAATATTTCTCAAACGAAGGAGGGAGAGGTTCATATGGTGAATTTCCAACTCCAAGATATGGATCGTTTTTATGACTATGGAGATGTTCTTGGAAATCATCCTCTGGGAAAACGACCCGTCCCCCTAAAACCGGGCGAAAGTCTTGACGTGGGGATTACTTATTGGGTGGACGCAGAGTTGGAGACTGTCTATTGGATATATGCAGATACCGCCCTAAACGAAGAAGGTTTATATATCGAAGAGGGAATAGCTTTTGTCATCCACCTTGATAAAAAATATATCGCACCGAACAATTTTATGAAGTAAACCTATACTCCTTACAATCTCTTGTAGATGGTCTAAGAGTCTATCCGTAAATTAAAAACGGGTTTTCAAGTAACTCCTGCAAAGATTCTG